>NZ_JBSGZI010000022.1:0-94388 GCF_053610945.1 Streptomyces sp. NPDC054849 | reverse complement strand
GGCATCTACGACCTGACGCTCCTGAACAAGGTGCTGAAGGCCGCGGGCAGGCCCGAGGTCTCCGACGCCGGTCTCGGCGCCAAGTAACCCCCCGACTCCAGCAACCCCAGGAGGTGACGACCATGGCCACCACGTTCGCCAAGGCTGCCGAGGCCGCCGTAGCGCAGCAGCCCACGCACGCCGCCCGCATCGGGCACGTCTCGAAGTCCTTCTCCGGCCCGGCCGGATCGCAGCTCGTCCTGGACGACATCAGCCTCGATGTCGCTCCCGGCGAGTTCGTCACCCTCCTGGGCGCCTCGGGGTGCGGAAAGTCCACCCTGCTCAACCTGGTCGCGGGCCTCGACAAGCCGACCGCGGGTTCCATCGAGACCCCCGGCGGCCGCCCGGCCCTGATGTTCCAGGAACACGCCCTCTTCCCGTGGCTGACCGCGGGCAAGAACATCGAACTCGCCCTGCGCCTGCGCGGGGTGCCCAAGGCCGACCGCAAGCCGGAGGCCGAACGGCTCCTGGAACTGGTCCGCCTCGGCGGCGCCCACGGCAAGCGGGTCCACGAACTGTCCGGCGGCATGCGCCAGCGCGTCGCCCTGGCCCGGGCCCTGGCCCAGGACAGCCGGCTCCTGCTGATGGACGAGCCGTTCGCCGCACTCGACGCCATCACCCGCGACGTGCTGCACGGCGAACTCACCCGCATCTGGCAGGAGACGGGGCTGTCGGTCCTGTTCGTCACCCACAACGTCCGCGAGGCCGTCCGCCTCGCCCAGCGCGTGGTCCTGCTCTCCTCCCGGCCCGGCCGGGTCGCCGAACAATGGACCGTGGACATCCCCCAGCCGCGCCGCATCGAGGACGCGGACGTCGCCGAACTGTCCCTCGAGATCACTGAACACCTGCGTGGGGAGATCCGCCGCCATGGCCAGCACTGACACCACACCGAAGGCCAGGGCGAAGAACGACGACCTGGCCGGCCTGGAGGCCGGCCTCGACGCGCTCGACGCGGTCCAGACCCACCGCACCCCGGTCCGCGAGGTCCTCGTCAAGAAGGTCCTTCCGCCGTCCCTGGCGGTGAGCCTCGTCCTCCTGGTCTGGCAGGTCCTCGTCGCGACGAAGGTCACGAACGAGACCAAGCTGCCCGCACCGTCCGCGGTCTGGGACAGCCTGTCCCAGATGTGGCTGCAGGGCACTTTGCTGGACGTGATCTGGACTTCCGTCTCGCGCGGTCTGCTCGGCTTCCTGCTGGCCCTGGCCATCGGCACCCCGCTGGGCCTGCTGGTCGCCCGCGTGACCTTCGTACGCGCCGCGATCGGCCCGATCCTGCAAGGCCTGCAGTCCCTGCCGTCGGTGGCCTGGGTACCTCCGGCCGTCCTGTGGTTCGGCCTGAACGACGCCATGATGTTCACCGTCATCCTGCTCGGCGCCGTCCCGTCCATCGCCAACGGCCTCGTCTCCGGCATCGACCAGATCCCACCGCTCCACCTGCGGGCCGGCCGCACTCTCGGCGCCACCGGCCTGCGCGGAGCCCGCCACATCGTCATGCCGGCCGCCCTGCCCGGCTACCTCGCCGGCCTCAAGCAGGGCTGGGCCTTCTCCTGGCGCTCACTGATGGCCGCCGAAATCATCGCCTCCTCACCCGACCTGGGCCTGGGCCTGGGCCAGCTCCTGGAGAACGGCCGCAACAACATCGACCTCCCCGGCGTGTTCCTCGCCATCCTGCTCATCCTGGTGGTCGGCATCGCCATCGACCTCCTCATCTTCAGCCCCGTCGAGCGGTACGTACTGCGCAGCCGCGGCCTGCTGGTCAAGAGCTGAACGGACAGATCACGTTCGGCACCGCGCGCGGCGCGGCGACCGCGACCGCTCCTTCCGCCCGCACCCGCGCACTGGTACGCGCCCGGGCGCGCAGCGGCGGCCGGCGCCGGCAGCATCCCGCGGTTGCCGAACTGCTGCCGCCGCAGGCCCCCTTGACAGCGCTCGGACACGCATCGACACTCCAATCCGGCGAATCCTGGTGAACCGGTAGGGAATCATGGACTGCTCTGCACGCGGCCGCGGCACCCACGGCGTCCGTATCGCCGTCCGGCCGCTGCCACTGCTGCTGCTGACGTCCCGCCGCCACATCGACCTTCTGCGCGTGTGCAGTGCGGCGAGTCCCCTGCGCCTCGGCGGGCCCGCACCCGCCCGTCCCTGACCGTCCGCGCACTCATCGCCGCGTCCCGGCCCGTGCCGAAGCCGTCGCCGTGGCCGTCGTCGTCGTAGGCCCGTGACCGAGCACTCCCAGGGAGACGCATGTCCACCACTTCCCCGCATGCCGTGCCGTCGTTCCGGAGCAGGATCGGCCGTGACGCGTGCAGCGGCTATCCCGCCGTGCCGCACCGCTACCGGCTCCACCTCGCTCAGTCCTGTCCGCGCTGTCTCCAGATCGCCATCACGCACAGCCTCCTCGGTCTGGAAGACGCCCTCCCGATGACGTTGCTGCCGGCGGTGCCCGATGCGCCCGACGGCGGTCACCTGGCGCTGCGCCCGCTGTACGAGGCCAGTTCGCACCAGTACGCCGGTCCGGCCGTGGCGCCGGTGCTCAGCGACGGCTGGACCGGACGGATCGTCAGCACGCACGCCCCCGACATCCTTCAGGACCTGACCCGCCGGTTCGGCGCCTCCGGCCCCCACCTGTACCCGGACGGCGCCGACGAGCGGATCGAGGCCATCGGCCGGCTCTGCGAGCAGGGCGTCAATGCGGCGGCGCAGCGCGCCGGCCGGTCCGGTGTCGGTGCGGCGGCGCGCGACACCGCTCTCGCCACCCTGCTGCGCGGACTGGACGCTCTGGAGCGGCGGCTCGCCACGACGGAATACCTGCTCGGTGCGGAACTCACGGCTGCGGACGTGCAGTTGTGGGTGACGCTGGTGCAGTTGGACACGGTGCACCGCTGGCATCTGGACGCCGCGGCGGTGTACCGCATCACCGACCACCCGCACCTGTGGGCGTACGCGCGGCGGCTGGCGGCCGCCCCCGCCTTCGCGTCCCACCTCGACCTGGACGGCATCGCTCACCGGCACCACGCGCACTGCCGGGGCACGGAGGCCGCCGGTGCGGCGGTTCGGATCGTGGACTGGGCGAGGCACGTACCCGCGCCGTCACCCTCATGAAGCCGTATGCGCGTCCGGGCCGGCCGTTCCTCCTGGTCAGCGTCGCCCATTGGTCTTTCTGCCGAGGGAATCCGGTGTCCGTGGTCGGGAAGCCACATTGTGCATGGGGACGTTGACGGATTGGATTGCCGGTCAAGGGGGCGGGGTTGCTCCCCGGCGTGGGAGGGCGCCCCGGCCGGGCTTCGCCGTCGTGCCGGACCGGCCCCCGACCGGCACGGAGGGAAGCGGATGACATCCATACTCGGAGGCTGCACGCCCTGGCCCGAGGAGTTCGTCGACCGCTACTGGGCGGCCGGGCACTGGCGTGGCACTACGCTGGAAAATCTCCTGCGCGACTGGGCGCTGCAGTACGGACCGCGGACCGCGCTCGTTCAGGGCGCCACCCGCGTCACGTACGCGTCCCTGAACCGGCGCGTGGACCGCATGGCCGCCGGATTCCGGCTGCGCGGGCTCCGGCCCGGGCAGCGGGTCGTCGTCCAGCTGCCCAACGTTCCCGAGTTCGTCACCACCCTGTTCGCGCTGATGCGCGCCGGCACCGTCCCCGTGCTCTGCCCGCTCTCGCACCGGGTGTCCCAGGTGTCCCATCTCGTGCAGGTCACCCAGGCCGTCGGCTACGTCGGTCCCTCGACGTACCGGGGCTTCGACCACACGGCGATGGCGGCGGTCATCGCGGCCCGAGAGCCCTTCCTGCGGCGGGTGTTCACCCTTGAGGCGCCGGGTACCTCGTCCCCGTACGGCGGCCTGACGACCGACCCGTCGGGCTGCCAGTACAGCCCGCTGGGCTCCATCGACGCCCCGCCCGAGCCGGCGCTTGCGCTGGGCGGCGGTCAGGTGGCGTTCCTTCTTCTCGCCGACGGTACCGCCGCGGCGCCGAAGCTCGTCCCGCGTACCCACAACGACTACGCCTACCAGGCGCGGGCCGCCGCCGAGCTGGTGTCCCTCACCGAGAACGACGTGTATCTCGCCGCGCTGCCCGCCGGGTCCACCTTCGCCCTCGGCTGTCCCGGCATTCTCGGCACCCTCTCCGTCGGCGGCACCGTCGTCCTGGTCGAGGACCCGGTGCCCGCCGAGTGCCTGACGGCCATCGAACGGGAGCGGGTCACCATCACGTCGGTGGAGCCCGCCGTCGCCGGGCTCTGGCTCGACGCCCTTCCCAGGGTCCGTGCCGACGTGAGCAGTCTGCGCCTCGTGCAGATCGGCGGCGGCGCGCCCTTGCAACGGACGGCCGCAGAACGGATGGGCTGCGTATGGGGCTGTCGCCTGCAGCAGGTCTTCGGCAGGGCAGAGGGGCTGCTCACTCTCACCCGTCCCGACGATCCGGACGAGACCGCGCTCACCACGCAGGGCCGCCCGCTCTCGCCGGACGATGAGATCCGCATCGTCGGCGTCGACGGCGGGGACCTGCCGGACGGGGAGACCGGCGAACTCCTCGCCCGCGGTCCGTACACCGTGCGCGGCTATTACCGGGCGCCCGAGCACAACGCCCGCTCCTTCACCGGCGACGGCTACTTCCGCACCGGCGACCTCGCGCGGCGCACCCCGGACGGCAACCTGGTGGTGACCGGCCGCCTCCAGGACGTCGCGCGGCGGGCCCAACCCGAGGATCCGTCCGGCCTGTGACGAGCGGGGCGGGCCGCCGGGAGCGTCGGAACGCTCGGAGCATCACCGACCACGACGACGCACACCACTGCACACGCGTCTGCACGCCCTAAAGGGAGGGTCCCGACCCGGTCGGCGCTATCCGGGCGATGCGCAGGGCGAGCTGGATCTCCAGCACCCTCTCCGGCGTCTGCCAGTCACGGCCCAGGAGTTGTCCGATCCGGTCCAGGCGCTGGACCACGGTGTTGATGTGCACGTGGAGGGCCTCCCTCGCCCTGGACTGGCTCATTCCGACGGAGAAGTACACCTGGAGGGTGTGCATGAGGTCGGTGCCGCGTTTCGCGTCGTACTCCATGACCGCACCCACCGTCTGGCGGACGTATCCGCCCAGGTCCGTCTGGTCTCCCAGCAGTACGCCGAGAAAACCCAGGTCGCAGAGGGCTGAGCCGGTGCCGTGGTGGCCCAGCGCACGGAGCGCGGCCAGGCAGCGTCGGGCTTCCGCGTGGGCGTCGGCGAAGCCGCCGGGGCCGGCGACGGGGCCGGCGGCTCCGACGGTGACGAGGGAGCCCACGGCGTGGCTCAGTTCCTCGGCGAGAGCGCGCGCGCAGGAGCTGGGGGTGTCGGACGGATAGACGAGGACCACGTCGTCCTGGTGGGATCCGGCCAGGCCCTTCCGGCTCTGTGCGGTGCGGGCGGCCGCGGACAGCAGCCGCTGCCGCGGCGCCGTCTCGGCGTGGAGCACGAAGACCGTGTGGGGATGGCTCAGGTTCAGCCGCAGCCGACGGGCACGGGCGGACAGGCTCGTGGCGTCCGCGGCTCGGGTGAGCAGGTCTCCCAGGAGTTCGCCGCGTACCCGGTCCTCGGCTTCCTCGACGGAGCGGCGCAGGAGCAGGAGCAGGGCGGTGACGACGCTGGCCCGTTCGAAGAGGCGGCGGTCCGCCTCGCTGAGGTCGGCGCGGCCGGTCAGGGCGATGCTGCCGAGGAGTTCGTGTCCGGCGAGGACGGCGCACACCCAGGTGCCCTGGACCGGGACGGCCCGCCCTCCGGCACGGGAGGCCGCGACGGCTTGCGCCGAGGGGGGTTGCGGGTCCGCCCCCGCCCGGGCGAGTTCGGCTCCCTCCGCGTCGTGGATGAGGGTCCCGCCCTGCAGCACGGTGCCGATGGCGTTCGCGACCTCGGCGATGTCCCCGCCTCGCAGCACGAGGTCGGTCAGCCGGTCGTGGGCGTCCTCGGCCCGCCGCATGGCCTGGCTGTGGGCCTCGATGGTCTGCGACGCCGCGTTGAGGTCGACCAGAGCGGTACGCGTTTCTTCCAGCAGGCGGGCGCTGTCGATGGCGATGGCGGCGTGGTCGGCCAGGGAGGACAGCAGTGCGATCTCGTCGGGGGTGAAGGTGCGGGCGGTGCGGTCCGCCGCGTAGAGGACTCCGATGACGCGGGTCCCCACCCGCAGCGGTACACCGAGGATGGCCCGCAGGCCCTCTTCCGTCACGGCGCTGTCGATGGTGGTGGTGTGCTTGAAGCGCGGGTCGTCGCCGTAGTCGCCGGTGGTGTACGGGCGGGCGGTCTCGGCCACCAGGCCGCCGAGGCCCTCGCCCATGCCGAGTCGGACCTGCTGGAACGCGGCGGACACGCAGCCGTCGGTCACCCGCATGTAGGTGTCGCCTGCCTCGTCGTCGTTGAGGGACAGGTACGTGACGTCCGTGCCGAGCAGCAGCTTGGCCCGGTGGGTGATCGCCCGGAGGACGGCGTCGAGGTCCCTCAGGGCCGCGAGGTCGCCGGCGGTGTCGAAGAGCGCGGCGAGTTCCACCTCGCGCCGCCTGTGCTGGGCGAGCGTGCGGCGGATACGGAGCGCGACCTGGGTGGCTTCGGCGATGGCCGCCTTGTCCGGCTCGGAGGCGCCCGCGGCCTGGGCCGCCTCGCCCGGACGCGTGAAGTGTTCGAGGGGCGCGCCCTGGGCGAGCAGGTCCAGGAGTTGCCGCACGGCGGCGAACGCCTGCCCCGTGTCGGTCTTCTTCACCGTGGTGGGCATGAGCGGCTCTCCATGGTTCTGGATGCGGTGGTGTGCGCCCCGCATGTTCCGCTGGTCGGCGAGGACGCGGTGCGGTGCCCGCCGTACCGCTCCCGGCGGCGCGGTACGGCGGGGTCCCCGCTCAGCTGTCGGCCGGGACCGGGTCGTGCTGGGCCTTGCGGCTGCCGGGGACCGCCGCGTCGGCGGGGACCCGGTCCTGCGCCAGGTTACGCCCGCGCGTCTCCTTCGCCATCAGCACGGTCAGGGTCGTGACGGCCGCCGCGGCGGCGAGGTAGATCGAGATCGGTGTCGACGAGTCGTAGGCGTCGAGGAGCGCGACCGCGATGAGGGGTGCGAGTGCGCCGCCGATGATGGAGGCGAGCTGGGAGCCCATGGAGGCACCGGAGTAGCGGATCCTGGTGTCGAACATCTCGGAGATGAAGGCTGCCTGCGGTCCGTACATCGCGCCGTGCAGGACCAGTCCGACGGTGACGGCGGCGGCGATCACGGGGAAGGACTTGGTGTCCAGCATCGCGAAGAAGGCGAACGCCCAGCCCGCCATGCCGACGGAGCCGATCAGGGTGACCGGGCGGCGGCCGATCCGGTCGGACAGCGCTCCCCACGCGGGGATCGTGACGAAGTGGACGGCGGAGCCGATGAGCGCGGCGTTCAGCCCCTGGCTCTTGGAGAGCCCGAGGTGGGTGGTGATGTAGACGAGGAGGAAGGCCGTGAGGACGTAGTACGAGATGTTCTCGCCGAACCGGGTGCCGACGGCGGTGAGGACTCCGCGCCAGTTCGTCCGGAACACCTCGGTCACGGGCGGCTTCTCCTTGACGCCCGCGGCGGCCCGCTCGGCCGCCTTGGCCTGTGCCTCCAGGAAGACGGGGGACTCCGAGACCGACACGCGGATCCACAGGCCGATCAGCACGAGTACGCCGGAGAGCAGGAACGGGATCCGCCATCCCCAGGCGAGGAACGCTTCCTCGGACTGGAACGCGGCCAGCAGCGCCAGTACACCGGTGGCCAGCAGGTTGCCGCCGGGCGCGCCGGCCTGGGGCCAGGAGGCCCAGAAGCCGCGGTTCTCGTCGTCGCCGTGTTCGGATACCAGCAGGACCGCGCCGCCCCATTCGCCGCCGAGCGCGAAGCCCTGGACCAGCCGCAGCAGGGTGAGCAGGATCGGGGCTCCGACGCCGATGCTCGCGTGGGTGGGCAGCAGCCCCATCGCGAAGGTGGCGCCGCCCATCAGCAGCAGGCTGAGGACGAGGAGCTTCTTGCGGCCGATCTTGTCGCCGTAGTGTCCGAAGACCAGGCCGCCGAGCGGTCGGGCCGCGAAGCCGATGGCGTAGGTGAGGAAGGCCAGGAGGGTGCCGACGAGGGGCTCACTGCTCGGGAAGAACAGCTCGTTGAAGACGAGGGCGGCTGCGGAGCCGTACAGGAAGAAGTCGTACCACTCGATGGTGGTGCCGATCAGACTCGCGCTGATGACGCGCGCGATGCCGGTTCTGGGTGTCTGGTTTGGCATGGCGGGGAACCACATTTCGGCTGGGAGCGGTGGTGGGAGTGTAGGTACCGGGTGTGGGGCGGGGGCCGGTCAGGCTGCGGTCCAGCCGCCGTCCAGGGGGATGGAGGAACCGGTGATGTAGCCGGTGTGGGGGCCGCAGATCCACAGGGCGACGGCGGCGACCTCCTCGGGTCGGATCATCCGTTTGATCGCGGAGCGGCTGAGCATCACCTCACTGACGACCTGCTCCGGGTCGATGCCGTGGGCCTCGGCTTGGGCGGCGATCTGCTGCTCGACCAGGGGCGTGCGGACATAGCCGGGGTTGACGCAGTTGCTGGTGACACCGTGCGGGGCGCCTTCGAGCGCGGCGACCTTGCTCAGCCCTTCGAGGGCGTGCTTCGCGGTCACGTAGCCGGACTTGAAGGCGCTGGCACGCAGGCCGTGGACGCTGGAGATGTTGACGATCCGGCCCCAGCCCCGTGCGTACATGTGCGGCAGGGTCCGGCGCAGGAGCAGGAAGGGAGCGTGGACCATCACCTTCTGGATGAGCTCGAAGCGTTCCGGGGGGAATTCGGTCAGCGGCGCCACGTGCTGGAATCCGGCGTTGTTGACCAGCACGTCGACCTCGGCCGGCAGTTCTCCCACGGAGTCGGGGTGGGCCAGGTCCACCACGTGGGCCCGGCCGCCGATCTCCTCGGCGACTGCCTTGGCCGACTGCTCGTCGATGTCCACCACGTGGACGAGGGCTCCGGCGGCCGCGAACGCCGTGGCGCAGGCACGTCCGATGCCGCTGCCCGCGCCGGTCACCAAGGCGGTGCGGCCGGTCAGGTCGACACCTGCTGTCCCGTCGAACGCGGGAGTGATTCCGCTTGTCATGGCCGGAATCATGCGGGACGTGCGCATGCCACTCCCATGTGTGCGCCCGCCACAGTCGAGCGACGCGCTGTGTACGTCTTCACCAGCGGGCGGGTTCCGAGCCGTCCCCGGACGGGCGTCGGGGCAGGTACCGGACGCACGGGAGCGGGGCCCCTCATGGGACCCCGCTCTCGGCGAAGGGATGAAGCACATGCATGTCAGCGGGACGGAACCAAAGTGGTGTCAGGCGGTGAGCCGGCAGTGGGTGAGCAGGCTCGCGGTGTCCGCGGTGTCGGCGGTGGCCGCGGTGTCCGGGCGGGGCAGGGTGCGGCTGGGAGGCGGCTGAACGCCTCGGCCCAGCCAGCCCTCCAGCGCCGTGAAGGCCGAGCGGTGGCAGGGCACCAGCGGGCGGAGGCGGTCGGGGAAGGCGTCGTAGAGCGAGTCGACGTGTGTTCCTCCCTCGACGCGGTAGTACCGGAAGAGGTGACCGCGGCCCGCGTCCCGCACCATCTTCGCGTAGACGTCGGAGTCCTGGCCGATGGGCAGCAGCACGTCGAAGGTGCCGTGCAGAGTGATCAGGGGTTTGCCTATCCGCCCGGTGAGGGCGATCTTCTCGATCGCGTCGTGGACGCTCGGCGGTCGGGAGGCGTAGTCGTAGTCGCTGTCGCAGGCCGGTGAGCCCGGCGCGCAGAACGGGGTGCCGGCCTCCAGCGCGCCGTCAAAGTCCGGATCCAGTTCCTCGCGGTAGATCCGCTGGGTCAGGTCCCAGTAGTACTGGTGGTGAAAAGGCCACAGGAACTCCGACCCGGTGGGGAAGCCGGCAGCGGTCATCTCGGCGTGGGCGCGGTCCGCGCCTTCGCCGCCCGCCGCGTACGCGGGGTAGGCGCGCAGTGCGGGCGGCAGGAAGGTGAGCAGGTGCGGCCCTTGCGCGCGCCAGAGCGTGCCCTCCCAGTCCACTCCCCCGGAGTAGAGCTCGGGATGGTTCTCCAACTGCCACCGCACCAGATAGCCGCCGTTCGACATACCGGTGGCCAGTGTCTTCGAAGGGGGCCGGTGGTAGCGCTGCCCCACCACGGCGCGGGCGGCCCGGGTGAGCTCGGTGACGCGGCTGTTCCACTCCACGATGGCGTCGCCCGGGGCGGCCCCGTCCCGGTGGAAGGCGGCGCCCGTGTTGCCCTTGTCCGTCGCCGCGAACGCATACCCCCGGGACAGGACCCAGTCGCCGATGGCGCGGTCGTTGGCGTACTGCTCACGGACACCGGGTGAGCCCGCGACGACGAGGCCGCCGTTCCAGTGGTCGGGCAGGCGGATCACGAACTGCGCGTCGTGGTTCCAGCCGTGGTTGGTGTTGCTGCGGGAAGTGTCCGGGAAGTACCCGTCGATCTGGATCCCGGGCACTCCGCTCGGCACGGCCAGTCCGGCCGGGGTCAAACCCGTCCAGTCGGCCGTGTCGGTGTGCCCCGAAGCCACCGTCCCTGCCGTGGTCAGCTCGTCCAGGCACGAGGTCTCCTGCCGTTCGGCGCCGGGCACCTTCAGCCGGGACATCGCCGCGCAATGGCCCGCCGTTGCGGACTGCGCTCGATGCTGGGCCACAGCGGGGACGGCGGCGACGACCAGCAGAACGGCTGCCGCCACGGCGGCCCGCCGCAGGGTCCGCGTACAGCACCTCCTCGGGCTCGATCGGTCGTGGGGCCGTGCGGGGACGGACAGGGGCGACGGGTGCGAGGGACGCAGGGGCGTCACTGGCGGCACGGATACCTCCAAGGAGGGCGGGGGTCTGGGCGTCTGCGGGCAAGCGGACGCTATGCCGTGGGACACCGCCCGGGTCAGGCGTGCGGGCACCACAAGCCCGGTCCCGGGGGTGGGGCCCCGCACCACAGGGGGCGGCACGAGACCGGTCGGCGCGGAGTCAGGAGCAGGTGCCGTCGGCGATGACGTAGTAGCCGGCGGGTGACTCCTTCAGGGTGTGCGTGACGAAGGTGTTGTACAGGCCCATGTTCTGGTTCGAGCCCTTGGCGTAGGCGTAGCCGCCGTTGGTGGTTGCCCGACCGGCCTGCACCTGCTGGTAGTTGTTCGCCGTCCAGCAGTGGGGAGCCGCGCCGGTCGTGGTGGCGGTGATCTCGGCGGAGCGCACGCCCTCCGTGCCGGCCGCATCGCGGGCGGCCACGCTGTAGACGTGGCCGCTGCCCGCGCTCAGGCCCGTGTCGGTGAACGGGGCGGCGGTGGGCGTGGCGACGCGGGCGCCGTCCCGGTACACCGCGTACGAGGCGGCGCCCGTGACCGCGTTCCAGTTCAGGGTGACCGAGGTGTCCGTGGTTTCCGTGGCGCTCAGGCCGCTCGGGGCGGGCAGCCCTCCGGGGTTGGGGGCAGCGCCGTCCAGGCCGAAGAACGAGGTGACCCAGTAGCTGGAGCAGATCGATCGGATGAAGTTCGCGGTACCGGTGGCGCCGCACTGCTGGGGACCGGTCCCGGGGTCGACCGGCGTGCCGTGCGCGATGGAGGGCACCCGGTTGACCTCGACGGCGACCGCGCCGCCGGGCGCGAGGTACTGCTCCCTCCTGGTCTGGTCGGGGCCGATCGTGGAGGTGCGGTCCGGGCTTTGGCCCAGGCCGTGGACGGCGGTCCACTGGTCTCGCAGTTCCACCGCGTTCCTCGGCACGACCTTGGTGTCGTTGTCGCCGTGCCAGATGGTCACCTTCGGCCAGGGACCGGTGTACCCGGGGTTGGCGTCGCGGACGCTCTGGGCCCAGGCCGAGGGCGTCCGGTCCACGCCGGGGCTCATACAGGTGTACGCGGCCGACACGGTGTTCGCGCAGCCGTACGGGATGCCGGCGATCACCGCGCCCGCCGCGAAGACGTCGGGGTACGCGGCGAGCATCACCGAGGTCATGGCGCCGCCGGCCGACAGACCGGTGACGTACACGCGTGCCGGGTCCGTGCCGTAGGCCGAACCGGCGTGCGCGACCATCTGACGGATCGAGGCGGCCTCTCCTTGTCCGCGCCGATTGTCCCCGGGCTCGAAGAAGTTGAAGCACTGGCCGCCGTTGTTGGCGGAGGTGGTCTCGGCGAAGAGCAGCACGAAACGATGCTGCTCGGCGAACTTCGCCAGACCCGAGTTGTCGGCGTAGATCTGGGCCGTCTGGGTGCAGCCGTGGAGGGCGACCACCACCGCCGGGTTGGCGGGCAGACCGGCAGGTCGGTACACGTACATGTTCAGCGCACCGGGGTTGGGGCCGAAGCCGCTGACTCTCTGCAGGGGGACGCCGGCCGCCGCGGCGACGGCCGGTGCGTCTGCGGGCGGCAGGAGGGCCGCCCCCGCCACCAGGGCGACGACCGCCGTCACCCGGCACAGTGCGCGGCGCCATCGTCCCGTCCGTTCCGCGGGACGCCTGGGGGTCTCGAACGACGGCGGCCGCGGACTCGACTGCGACGGCGACGGCGAACTCGCCTTCGACCGGGAGCTCGGCTTCGGTTGCGGTTGCGGCTTCGGTTGCGGTTGCGGTTGCGGTTGCGGTTGAAACTTCGGACGTATGTCACGCGACGGCATTGTGGCTCCCTCTACGGGTGACGCGCGATCGGATCGGATCACGCGACCCCCGGCACGGCCGGCGACGAGGCGGCCGGTGCGTGGGGGTGGCCGCAAATGTAGAAGCGGAGACCGTCGGCTCAGAATGGCGCCGCGCCCCACAGCCCGCCGTGGCGCCTGCGTGCTTCGCCCCGTTGCGTCACCGACACCGCCCTGCTAACGCCGCGCGCTGGCGGGTCAGACACCGACCGCCAGGTCCGCGGCGACCACCAGGTCCGCGGCGACCACCAGTTGCGGGCCGGTCGCCGCCCTCACCTCGTCCACGCTGACGCCGGGAGCCACCTCGCGCAGCATGAGGCCGGACCTCGTGACGTCGAGTACCGCGAGATCGGTGATCACGCGGTGCACCACTCCCCAGCCGGTGAGCGGCAGCGTGCACTCCTCGACCAACTTGTGGGATCCGTCCCGTGCCGTGTGCTCCATGAGCACGATCACCCGGCGGGCGCCGTGGACCAAGTCCATGGCCCCGCCCATGCCCTTGACCATCTTCCCCGGGATCATCCAGTTGGCCAGGTCGCCGAATGCCGACACCTGCATGGCCCCCAGGACGGCGACGTCGATGTGACCGCCGCGAATCATGCCGAAGGACAGCGCGGAATCGAAGGCGGAAGCGCCGGCGGCGAGGGTGACCGTCTCCTTGCCTGCGTTGATCAGGTCGGGGTGGACGTCCTCCTCGTGCGGATACGGCCCGACGCCGAGAATCCCGTTCTCCGAGTGGAGGACGACCTCGACACCGGCCGGGATGTGGTTGGGGATGAGGGTGGGCAGGCCTATCCCGAGGTTGACGTACGAGCCGTCCGCCAGCTCCCGGGCTGCGCGGGCCGCCATCTGCTCTCGTGTCAGGGCCATCAGACGCTCTCCTCGGTACGCGGTCGCACGGTGCGCCGCTCGATGCGCTTCGCCGCTGGGGGATCATCGGCCGTGACGCGTACGACGCGCTGGACGAAGATGCCGGGCAGATGGATGTGGTCCGGGTCGATCTCGCCCGGCTCGACGAGTTCCTCCACCTCGGCCACGGTGACGCGTCCCGCCATCGCGGCGAGGGGGTTGAAGTTACGGGCGGAGGAGTGGAAGACGAGGTTGCCGTGCCGGTCACCGACGGCTGCCCGCACGAGGGCGAAGTCGGTGGTGATGCCCTCTTCCATGAGGTACTCGCGGTCGCCGAAGGACTTCGTCTCCTTGGGCGGGGACGCCACGGCGACGCTCCCGTCCGGTGCGTAACGCCAGGGCAGACCGCCGTCCGCGATCTGCGTTCCGGCTCCCGCGGGTGTGTAGAAGGCGGGTATGCCCGCTCCCCCGGCGCGCAGCCTTTCGGCCAGCGTCCCCTGCGGGACCAGCTCGACCTCCAGCTCACCGCTGAGGTACTGGCGCGCGAATTCCTTGTTCTCCCCCACGTATGAGCTGGTCATGCGGGCGATCATCCCCTGGCGCAGCAGCAGGCCGAGGCCCCAGTCGTCCACGCCGCAGTTGTTGGACACCACGCGCAGACCGCCGACTCCGCGCTCGCGCAGGGCCTCGAGCAACACTCCGGGAATTCCGCACAGTCCGAAGCCGCCGACCGCCAGGGAGCTGCCCTCCTCGACGTCCGCGATCGCTTCGAGGGAGTCGCCGACCACCTTGTCCACGCCCATCCACCACTCCTTCGCCCCTGCCCGGATGCCGCCTGCCAGGTCTGGCCGGGCCATCGGGATCAACTGGGTGAGAGCCTAGGAAGGAGGCCGGACACGCACGATGGCGACAGGCCCCACAGCAGGACGCCACAGCATGTGGGACGGACCCCCCGGGCCGACGCAGGGGGCGCCCGCCACGGACGGGGCGGGGCAGTCGGCGGAGACGGCACGGGAGCGCTCCGGACGCCACAAGGCGGGGCGGTCGACGGTGCACCGCAGCCGCCACGCACGGCGCCGCGGACCTGGCGCCCGGGCGCGCCGCGCGCGTTGATCACCCCGGGCACACGGCGCGCCCCGAGGTGGTCGGTTCACCACCGGGCGCGCAGCACACCGTCGCTGTCAGGAAGGACGGCGGAGAGAAGTGGATGCCGTTCGTCGAGGTACAGGGGCAAGGCGGCGGCCGCTCTGGCACCGGCCACCAGGGCGGCCAGCTCCCCGTACTCGGTCTCGTCCACGAACACGCCGGTGATCGTCCCGTCTTCCGCCTCCCAAACGAACTCCACGACGCCGTCCTCGGGCAGGGCCGCGAGAACCGCACCGACGTCGGGGGAAAGGTCGGGCCAGACGGTCAACCGGGCCCGCGGGGTGAGCCCGGCGCGCACTGCGTCGAGGGTGGCTCCGGTGAGCCGGTGCCGGCGGGAGGCGTTCCCGGCGTAGGCCTCCTGCAGGATCACCGCATTTCGTACGGCGAGGGTCCGTCTGATGCGAGCCCAGAACTCCTCGTCCGCGGGCTGCGACTCTCCCGGTTCGTCGGCTTCCGCCGCATAGGGCGAGGCCGCCAGCCGTTCCGGGAAGAGGCCGAGCGCCCTGGTGCGGGCCACGGCGTCCGCGCAGGGCTTGTCGCTTCCCACGTACACGTACTGGTCCCAGCCGACGTGCACGGTGAACACGCCCTCCATCTCCAGCCGGCACCAGACGCCGCTGTCGCGGAGCATGGCCCGTACCAGTTCGAGGGCCACGGCGAGAGAAACCTCGGCTCCATCGTGGAAGCCGGTGAGGTCGGGCGGAAAGAGGCCGGTGAGGCCGGAGTTTTCGACCGGCGGCTCCAGGCCGAAGTGGACGAAGGCGTTGACCTGCGGCTCACGGATCGCCAGCCGGTCGACGCCTGCGCCCTCGGCGAAGGCGGCGATCGCCTCCAGGTATGCGGCCTCGACCGGGCCGTGGTCACTGACCGAGTCCTCGGCGCCGGTGTAGTGGCCGTGCTCGTTGCGGTCGGCGGGGTCGTACTTGGTGATCCGATGGACGAAAGGCGGCTGCACACTGCTCCCTGTCACTCCCGGAAGGCGCGGGCCTCGAGCACCTCGCGTTCCATGATCTCGACTTAAGCGTCGCAGGTTTCACCCAGGCGGGACGTCGACGGCGACATAGTGGTCACCGTTCCACCCGCTTGGGCCGCGCATCTGAAGTGGATCTCGTGGTCAGGTGTCGAGTGGAAGTTCCAGCAGTTCCTCTGGGGGCTGGAAACCGAGGCGCTGATAGAGCGGGGCGCTGCGCTCTGACGGCCAGACGATCAAGCCCTCGAGGCCTGCACTGCGTGAATGCTGCTTCAGCGCCTCAAGGAGCGCGGAGCCGGCTCCCTTGTTCCGGAGTGACGGCAGGACGAAGTAGTTCGTGACATAGCCGACCGGGTTGTTGTCCTCGTAGGGCTCCGGCATCCGCTCCACCAGACAGAGGAAGACGTGACCGCAGATTTCACCTTCGGTCTCCGCGACCCAGGCCAACCAGTGGCTATCCCTGAGCCGGTCGCGGATCCAGTGCTCTGCCTCTTCCAGAAGCCGCACCGGGGTCGGCGGCTGTCCTCTGTGGTCCTCTTGCTTGAACATCCATCGGAGTTCGGCCAGACGGCCCGCATCAGCGGGTCGGGCGGGGCGCACGGTGAAGGCTGTCGTCATGGGGCGAGTTTCCCGGTCACGCCGCAGCGGGGCGAGTCGATTTCCGTGCCGGTCACAGTCATCGTTGATGGCCGCGACAAGGACGGTGGCGTAGCGGCCGGCGAGTCTCTCGTAGCGGGTGGCCACCGATGCACCGCACCGCCCACACACTGGATGGTGATGGTGGTGTGCGCTACTGCAGCCCGCCTGCTCCTCGTTGGCGCCTTCGCGCATATCACCGACCTCCCACCCCACAGATAGTCTGCAACAAAACTATCTGCTACGGTCTATCCTGTGGCTCGCGTACTTACGCCGTCTCGCCCTCCGAGTCGACGCCACAGCCAGGGAGTCGACCGTCGACACACTGGCTCCCACCCACGCCACAGCTGTCTGACTCGCCCCCTTGCCGCACCCGACCACCGGAAAGGCCGATCCCCATGAGCGAGAACACCTCCACCGAGTCCACCGCCGGCACCACCGAGAACGACGGCCCGGCCCCCCGGACGCTCACCGACCATGAGCTCTCCCAGCTGTTGCGGCAGCAGCAGTTCGGCGTACTCGCGAGCGTCAGGAGCACCGGCCACCCGCATCTGTCGACTGTCCTCTACGACTGGAACGCCGAGGAGCGCGTACTGCGCATCTCCTCCACCGCCGACCGTCTCAAGGTCCGCCAATTGCGCCGCGACCCGCACACCTCACTGCACGTCAGTGGCCCAGACGTCTGGTCGTTCGCCGTAGCGGAGGGCGAAGCGGAAATAGTGGACCCGGCCGACGGAACGGCCCCTGGGGAGCATCCGCTGCCTGATCGGCGCGTGGTGATCCTGATCCGGGTCTCCCGCCTGTACGGGACCGCCCTGGACATCCCCGCCCATGATTGATGAATCACTCGCCGCCGAGCTGCCCGCGGACTGACGATGACAGAAGGGAGATACACATGGGCGTTTACGTGTCGGTCAGAGGATGGCTGGAGTGCGACGGGACGCAACTCGCCATCGTCCAAGAGCTCATCGCGTCCCACGCCGACGATCACTACTCCCTCGGATGGAGCACACCTCGGCAGCAGGTCAATTGGACCCATTACATCTTCTACGGCGCCGACATCCGGGAGTCGGCCGTGGACTGGTTCATGAACCAGCTCAGAGAGATCGCCCAGGTCCCGGCTTCCGACGACGACGGAGACCTCGTCCGGGGCTTGTTCCTTGCCAGCCACGAAGTCGATGGAACGACTGAGTGGCAGGTCCGCGAGGGCCGGCTCGTCGTCTCGTCCGCCGACGGCAGACACCAGTACCTCGGCGAATAGCCCCACCCTCGAGGTGGGGACGTCGACGGTCCCGGCGGACTCTCCTGCGGTTCCTCGTGCGAGGCGGTCCGCCCCCGACGCCGATCGCATCCTTCCGGTCCCTTTGCACCCCGTCCGGCGCGGTCGGCGCGGTCGGCACGCGCATGCCTCATCCGGTCAACCAGCAGCGCAGGGAGCCGGGTTGCGACCCCCGCCCGGACGCGGAAGAGCGGTCCGGAAGACACGTCCCGGGCCGCTCCACCAGGTTACGAGCGCAGCAGGCCCGCCCCACTCGGTCCGAGCGCGGCGTGAGCGTCGGATCAGATGACGCCCTGCGCCAGCATCGCGTCCGCGACCCGCTCGAAGCCGGCGATGTTCGCGCCGGTGACGTAGTCGCCCGGGGCGCCGTACCGCTCGGCGGTCTCGTGGGCTACGGCGTGGATCGAGCGCATGATGGCGGCGAGTTCATCCTCCACCCGCTGCGTGCTCCAGGCCACCCGGCCGGCGTTCTGGCTCATCTCGAGGGCGCTGACCGCGACCCCGCCCGCGTTGGCGGCCTTGCCGGGCCCGAACGCGACCCCGGCCTCCTGCAGGATTCGTACGGCCTCGGGAGTGGTCGGCATGTTGGCGCCCTCGGAGACCGCCTTGACCCCGCCCGCGACGAGCGTACGGGCGTCCTGCGCGTCCAGTTCGTTCTGGGTGGCGGAGGGGAAGGCGATGTCCGCCGGCACCTGCCAGATCTGCCCGCCGGGCACGAACCGCGCCGAGGATCCGCGCCGCGCCGCGTACTCGCTCACACGCCCGCGCTCGACCTCCTTGACCTGCTTGAGAAGGGCGAGGTCGATGCCCTTGTCGTCGACGACGTAGCCCTGGGAGTCCGAGCAGGTCAGCGGGTTCGCGCCGAGCTGCTGGAGCTTCTCGATCGTGTACAGGGCGACGTTGCCGGAGCCGGAGACCACCGCGGTCAGCCCGTCCAGCGACTCGCCCCGGACCTTCAGCATCTCGGCGGCGAACAGCACACTGCCGTAACCCGTCGCCTGCGGCCGGATCGCGGAGCCGCCCCAGCCCTGTCCTTTGCCGGTCAGGACTCCGGCCTCCCAGCGGTTGGTGATGCGCCGGTACTGGCCGAAGAGGTAGCCGATTTCGCGGCCGCCGACACCGATGTCCCCGGCGGGCACGTCGGTGTGCTCTCCGATGTGCCGGTGCAGCTCGGTCATGAAGGACTGGCAGAACCGCATGACCTCGGCGTCCGACCTGCCGTGCGGGTCGAAGTCGCTGCCGCCCTTGCCGCCGCCGATGCCGAGTCCGGTCAGGGCGTTCTTGAAGATCTGCTCGAAGCCGAGGAACTTCACCACACCGATGTCCACCGACGGGTGGAAGCGCAGGCCGCCCTTGTACGGGCCGAGCGCACTGTTGAACTCGACGCGGTAGCCGCGGTTGACGTGGACCCGGCCTCGGTCGTCCTGCCACGGGACGCGGAAGAGGATCTGCCGCTCGGGCTCGGTGAGCCGCTCCACGAGGGCCACGGCCGGATCGGCGTACTCGGGCCGTGCGGAGAAGACGGGGGCCAGGCTCTCGAGGACCTCCCGTACCGCCTGATGGAACTCGGGCTGCGCGGGGTTGCGGCGCTCGATCTCGGCCCGCAGTGCTTCCAGCCTGTCCTTCGAGTCCTTCACGTGTGTCCCTCCAGGGAGTGCGCGGTGCGTAGACGACGGCAGTGCATGGTGTCCGCGGGTCCGCGCGTACCGGTCGATTTCGAGTGCAGGGCGCTCCGAACACGCACAATCGGAAAAGTTCTTCCGGAAGGCGGCCCCTGTGCGGAGGCTACCGCGCACGGCGCAGCCCTGGGGAAGGCTTCTATCGCGCGGACAAAAAACGCCCCCGCAGGGCAAGTACCCCCGGACTTGTCGGAAACTGCGGGGGCGCTCATGCGGTTCTCGTGCAACTCCTGGGACTCCGCGTCTCAGGGCTCACACAGGCGTACGGCGAGTGCGGCGATGTCGTCGTCAAGGCGTCCTCGGCTGTAGCGGAGGAGGTCGCGGTGCAGAGCCGTGAGCAGTTCGCGGGGCGGTGTCGGGGGCTGTCGACGCATCCAAGCTGCCAGCGGGAAGAACTCGCCGTCGCGGGCGCGTGCCTCGGCGATCCCGTCGGTATAGAGAAGCAGCAGGTCGTTGGGGGCCAAGTCGAAGGTGTCGACGTTGTAGTGATCCCCGATCAGCTCCGCGAGGCTGAGCAGTGGCGATGGGGTGGGCGACTCGAGGACACGGAGTGTCCCGCGGTTCAGGAGCAGCGGCGGGGGGTGTCCGCAGTTGAGGATGTCGATACGTCTGCCCTCGTGCGGAATCTCGACGAGCAGGGCGGTGGCGAAGCGCTCCATCGGCCCCTCGGGGGGAAAGGCGGCGTTGTAACGGGTGCTGCTGGCGTCGAGCCTGCGCGCGACGTTGACCATGTCGGTCTCGCCGTAGGCCGCCTCCCGGAAGGCGTTGACGATCGCCGCGGCCGCCCCCACGGCCGGCAGGCCCTTGCCCCGCACGTCACCGATGAGCAGCCTGACCCCGTACGGCGTGTCGACCACCTCGTAGAAGTCCCCGCCGATGCGGGCCTCCGCCGCGGCCGCGAGATACAGCGACTCGATCTCGATGTTGCCGAAGCGGCGCGGCATGGGGCTGAGCACCACCTGCTGCGCCGCGTCGGCGACGAGCCGTACCTGGAAGAGCGTACGCTCCCGCTGGAGGCGGACGTGGCTTCCGTACGCGGCGGCCACGGTCACCGCGATGATCCCCGCGGCCGTCCACCAGGTACCCAGATCGGGAAAGACGAGGCTGAGGCCGATCATCAGAATCAGGCAGACGGTCCCGAGCAGGACGGTGGGGAGCACCGGCCACATGGCGGCGGCGAGGGCCGGCGCCGCGGGCAGGAGGCGGCTGAAGGCCAGTTCCGGCGGAGTGGTGTACGCCAGGCTGGCGATGACGACGGTCAGGATGACCGGCGACAGCCGCACAAGCATTCCGGCGCCGGGGCGCCTGCGGAGCCGCGGCCGTCCAGACTCGATCACATTCATCAGGATATCCGCGTAATGGGGGCATAGCGCTCTGACGAAGACAGCGGGCGGCCGCTGTCCCCCTGCCCGCTACGCACGGAACGGAGACCCACCAGGCGGGGGGCGGGCTCAGTCGTCGCTTCCGGCACCGCGATCGGGTGCACTCATGTCGCCCGTCGCGGGAGTGCCGTCGGCGAGCCCGTAGCGCAGGTACACGGTGCCCTTCGGGCCGGCTACCGGGGGTGCGAGGAGCGTGACGTTGGTGGGCACCGCGCCGTCGGCGAACACCTTCTTCCCGACGCCGAGCACGATGGGGTGCAGCCAGAGATCGAGACGGTCGAAGAGCTTCTCGCGCAGGAGCGTCTGCACGAGGTTCAGGCTTCCGACGACCTTCACGTGCTCGTGCCGCTCACGGATCTCACGCACCGCGTCGGCGAGGTCCGGGCCGAGCTGCGTGGACCCGGCCCACGAGAGGTCGGGCCTGCCGCGGGAGGCCACGTACTTCGGGACGCTGTTGAAGAGCGTGGCGATCTCCTCGTCCTCGCCGCCCTCCTGGTGGGGCCAGTAGGCGGCGAAGATGTCGTACGTCCGCCGGCCGAGCAGCAGGGCGTCCGTGCCCTCGTACGCGGCACCGACCTGCGCCCCGGCGACCTCGTCCAGCAGGGGTGCCTGCCAGCCGCCGAACGGGAACCCCACCGGGTCCTCGTCGGGGCCGCCGGGCGCCTGCCCGACGAGGTCGAGGGTCGCGAACATCTCGATGTGGATGAGGCCCATGGCTTACTCCCGATGAGTCGGTTGTCTCCGTCAAGAGATAGACCTGCGGAGGCCCGCAGACTCATCGCCGCGACGAAACCCGCTTCAACCAGTCGGGTGATTAGGGGGGAACCCCGCCGGTGATTAGGGGGGAACCCCGCCGCCGCGAGGCGCGTGAAGCGGTCGGCCTCACCCTCCGTCCCCTGGCCCGGCGGTCGCGGCACGTCGCCCCCGCTGCGCGTCGCGGCCGGCGCCCTCCTCGCCACCGGCGGTCCCCCGTCCGCGAAAACGGGCAGGTCAGCGCATACGTCCCCGTGTTGTCAGGGGCACCGCTGCGGGAGCCCCGCCGGGATGCAGGACGGACCCACGTGCCGGGACGAGCCGGCACCGGCTACGGCCAGATGGTTCTAGCCCCGGGGTGATCACGACGGGTTCGGGGTAGCCACTCAGCATGATCACTGTTGGGGTCGAGGAGGAGTACCTGCTGGTCGAGCCGGAGACGCTCCTTCCCACTCCGCTCGTGCAGGAGGTACGTGCGACGGCCAGCCTGGCACCGATCGCGGACGAGCGGGAGGTCCAGGACGAACTGCTCCAGGCGCAGATCGAAGTCGCCACCCCCGTGTGCACGGCTCTGGAGGAAGTGGGGGGCCATCTCCTGCGCCTGCGTCACGCGGTCGCCTCCGCCGCGCAGGTGAACGGCTGCCGGATCGCGATCTCCGCCACCGCCCCGGTCAGGGACGTCCTGCCGGTACCGGTCACCAGCACGGCGAGGTATCTGCGGATGCGGGGAGAGGCCCGGGTGCTGGTGGACGAGCAGCTGATCTGTGGGATGCACGTCCACGTCGGGATGCCGGACCGGGAGACCGCGGTGGCGGTGATGAACCGGATGCGCGTCTGGCTTCCGACGCTGCTGGCGATGTCCGCGAACGGGCCCCTGTGGGACGGGCGGGACACCGGCTTCGCCAGCTGGCGCACGATCATCTTCGGCCGTTGGCCGGTCAGCGGCCCACCCCCCTATTTCGCGGGGGTCGCGGACTACGAGGCGCGTGCCGACGGGCTGGTGGAGTCGGGAGTGATCCCGGACCGGGGGCAGATGTACTGGCAGGCGCGGCTCTCGGAGCGGTACCCGACCATCGAGGTGCGCTGCTGCGACGTGCAGCTGGAGGCGGACGACGCGGTGATGCTCGCCGGTGTCGTCCGCGGGCTCGCCGCCACCGCGCTCGCCGAGGAGAAGGCGGGAGCCGCTCCCGCGCTCTGCCGGCCGGAGCTCCTGCAGGCCGCGACGTGGCATGCCGCCCGGCATGGGTTGAACAGCACGCTGGTGGACCCGGGAGGCCGGTCGCACAGCAGCGGCGACATGCTGGGCATGCTGATGCGGCACATCCGCCCCGCCCTGGAGGAGAACGGTGACTACCGCGAGGTGTCCTCGCTCGTGCATCGGCTCCTCCAGCAGGGCACGGCGGCCGACCGACAACGCCGCGCCCTGGCCGAGACCGGCCTGCCCGCGGTCGCGGCCCTGATCACCGACACACCCCGCGCGCAGGAGCAGGAGGGGTTCTAAGGTGGAGCGAAGGGCCTGCCGGTGGTGTCAGTGGTCCGTCGGCGGCACGCTGTCACTCCCCCGTACTCGGGCGCGACGACACCCAGGAGGACATCCTCATGTCCGCTGCATCCGACACCCCCGTTCTGGACACTCTCCTCGCCATGACAGGCGACTCGCTCGAGCGGTGCGGGCTGGCCCCGGACATGCTCCTGCTCACCCGGATCGCGGCCCTCGCCGCCTCGGACGCTCCGCCGATCTCCTACATCGCCCACATCGATCCCGCCCTCAAGGCCGGTCTGACCGCCGAGCAGTTGCAGGACGTGCTGGTCGCCATCGCCCCCATCGTGGGCACCGCCCGCGTCATGACGGCGGCCGGCAACATCGCGACGGCGCTCGGCATCGCCATCGCCGTCGCCGAGGCCGAGATCGACACCCAAGGCTGACCCAGACACTCGCGCGGCACCCCCGGAGAAACGGGCGCGCAGAACCGGCAGGAGGCCGGCGATGAAGGATTCGACGCTGCACCTGGCAGTGGACTACCCGCTGCTGAACATGTTCTGGACCATGTTGATGATCTTCTTCTGGGTGCTCTGGTTCGTCCTGCTCTTCCGCGTCATCGGTGACATCTTCCGGGACGACGCGCTGGGCGGCTGGGGCAAGGCGGGATGGTCCTTCTTCGTGATCCTGCTGCCCTTCCTGGGCGTGTTCGTCTACCTGATCGCCCGCGGGCGTGGAATGGGCGAACGCGAATTGAGGCGGGTTCAGCGGAACGAGGAGCAGTTCCGCTCCTACGTGCGCGAGAGCGCCCAGGCCGCGACCCCGGCGGAAGAACTGTCCCGGCTCGCCGATCTCAAGAACCGCGGTGAGATCACGGCAGCCGAGTTCGAACAGGCCAAGGCCAAAGTCCTCTCGGCCTGACCGCTCACTCGCTCGCACCGGATGACCGCCGTTGAAGTGGTGACCCCCGGCGCCTGGCGTACCGTCTCAAGCACGGGCCGCAGGCTCGACGGGGAAATCCACCATCTCGGCGGTCACCTGCGCGGGCATCGACGACGCGCGATCATGCCGAACGCGGTGGCGGTGGCAGTGACCTGGTACGGCGTCGACGGCGCGCCCGCCCACACCTCCTTCGGCTTCACGCCGGGGCAGTTCGGCCGGCTGGTGCTTCGCACTCCTCGGCTGCTGCTGCTCCTGCTCCTGCTCTGGTGGGAGACGGACAAGCTCCTGGCCCGCCGGTCCGGAGGCTCCTGATGCGCCGGCGGTCCGCGGCGACCGGGCTGCACAACAGCCACGGGCTTCTCGCCCGGGCACGGGCTGTGCCGGGGATCCGCGCGGTCTCGTCCTACCGGCGGGAGTGGCTGGTCAAGGACCTGGTCGCGGGGGTCGTCCTGACCACGCTGCTGGTGCCGCAGGGCATGGCGTACGCCGAGCTGGCAGGCCTGCCGCCGATCACCGGCCTCTACACGACCATCCTCTGCCTGCTCGGATACGCGGTGTGCGGGCCGTCGCGGCTCCTGGTGCTGGGTCCGGATTCCTCGCTGGGGCCGATGATCGCGGCCACCGTACTGCCCCTGGTGGCGGCCGACGGGGATCCCGACCGGGCCGTCGCACTGGCGTCGATGCTCGCGCTCATGGTGGCGACCGTCATGATCCTGGCATCGGTGGCGAAGCTCGGTTTCATCGCCGACCTGATCTCCAAACCGACGATGATCGGCTACATGAACGGCCTGGCGCTGACCATTCTGATCGGTCAGCTTCCCAAGCTGCTCGGCTTCAACGTCGAGGCGGACCACCTGATCGGCGAATGCGCCGGCTTCGTGCAGAAGCTCGCCGAGGGGGCGGCGGTGCCGGCCGCCGCGGCGGTCGGCGTCGGCGGGCTCGTCGTGATCCTGGTGCTGCAGCGCTTCCTGCCGAAGATCCCCGCCGTTCTCGCGATGGTGGTCCTGGCGATCGCCGCGGCCACAGTCTTCGACCTGGGCGGTCGCGGCGTGAGCCTGGTCGGAGAACTACCCGAGGGCTTCCCGCCGTTCACTCTCCCTGAGGTGCGGCTCGCCGACCTGCCGCTGCTGATCGGCGGTGCCCTGGGCATCGCGCTGGTCTCACTGGCCGACACGATCTCCAACGCGTCGGCCTTCGCAGCCCGCACGGGGCAGGAGATCCGCGGCAATCAGGAGATGGCCGGAGTCGGCGTGGCCAACCTGGCGGCCGGTCTCTTCCAGGGCTTCCCCGTGAGCACGAGCGGATCCCGTACGGCGGTGGCGGAGCGTGCGGGGGCCAGGAGTCAGCTCACCGGGGTCGTCGGAGCGGCGCTCATCGCCCTCATGCTCGTGCTGGCTCCAGGCCTGTTCCGCAATCTCCCCCAGCCGGCCCTCGCCGCCGTGGTCATCACGGCGTCGCTGTCCCTGGCCGACATCCCCGGGTCGGTACGGCTGTGGCGGCAGAGCCGCGCGGATTTCCTGCTGTGCTGCGCGGCCTTCCTCGGTGTGGCCCTGCTCGGCGTGCTGCCCGGGATCGCCATCGCCGTGGCCCTGTCCGTCCTCAACGTCTTCCGGCGCGCCTGGTGGCCCTACCACACCGTCCTCGGGCGGGTGAAGGGTCTGGAGGGCTACCACGACGTCCGCTTCCACCCCCAGGCCCGGCAGCTGCCGGGGCTGGTCATCTACCGGTTCGACGCCCCGCTCTTCTTCGCCAACGCCAAGACCTTCCGCGACGAGATCAGGCGACTGGCCGGCGCGGACCCGCGGCCGATCTGGATCGTGGTCGCGGCGGAGCCCATGACCGACGTGGACACCACCGCCGCCGACGTTCTGGAGGACCTCGACGAAACGCTCAACGCGGAGCACGTGCACCTGGTGTTCGCCGAGCTGAAGGACCCCGTGCGGCGGAAGATCGAGCGGTACGAACTCACCCGCACCATCGACCCCGACCACTTCTTCCCCACCGTGGAGGCCGCCGTCGCCGCATTCCGCCGCCACACGGGAGCCGAGTGGACCGGCAACAGCCCCTGATCAGGCGCTACCGCGTCCTGCCGCGACGCGCCCCATCGTCAGGGCCAGACTCCGTACCCGGCGCCAGTCCATCGGCGGTGCGACGTGCGGTACGCCGGGCCGGTTCCTGGGCACGCGCACGCGCAGAGCGCCGGGCGCGACACGACAGCGCACCGGCGTGGGCAACGTCAGCGCCTCACCGTCGACACCGACCGGAACGACGGGAGTGTCGGCGTCGACGACCACCTCGTGGACGGTGACAGCGGTCAGCCCGCGGCCCTGGGCGCCCCGCAGCAGGAGATCCGTCGCCTCGGCCGCGTTGCCGACGCCGACGCCCAGCACCCCCAGCTCGCCGGAGTCCAGACGCTGTCGGCGTCCCAGGCCCGCCGAGTCGCCCCTCTCGTAGGGGTTGTTGCTCACCAGCACGGCCTGGGGGCCGTCCAGGCTCAGCGAACCGGCTCGGACACTCAGCCGCGCGCCGCTGTGGTGGGTCAGCAGATCCGGCAGCATCTCCAGGATCGTGCGGGCCTTGTCGTCGCGATAGGCGGGACTCTGCACGACTTCGGCGTACACGCCGAACGAGGCGTTGTTGATGAAGACGCGCTCCGCGCTCGGGTCCGCAAGCTCTCCCGCATGGAGGTAGCCGAGGTCGATGCGCAGTTCGACTCCGTCCGTCAGAGCCTCCAGGCACGTGGAGGGATCCTGCCGGTCCAGGCCCAGGTCCATCGCGAAGTGGTTGCGAGTGCCGGCGCTGATCACCATGAAGGGCAGGCCGTGTTCCGCAGCCACACCGGCGACCAGGGCCTGTGTACCGTCACCGCCCGCGACGCCGAGCAGGTCGGCCCCGTCCCGGACGGCCTGGCGCGCCAGCTCGGCGACATCCTGCGGCCGGGCCGGATCCAGCACGACGACCTCGGCACCGAGGGCCCTGGCTCGCTCCGCCAGGTGAAACTTTTCGACCTTTCCGCCGCCCGAGCGCGGATTCATGATCAGGAACGGGTGTGCGGGCCGGCCGGCGGACCGCTCCGGCATCCCCGGCGTGGCGTCGCCCACGAGGGCGGCCCTGCCCGCGGAAACGGCCACCGCCCACAGTCCGAGCGAGACCAGTACGACCCACAGCAGCCCGGCAGCCGCGTAGAGGATCAGGACCCCGAGCGGCGCGGCGACCACCAGCACGGCGGCCAACAGCCTGATCCAGCCGGTGTGGGTGAGCATCCACCACCCGCCGGCCGCCGTGAGCACCAGTCCCGCCCACCCCACCGCCATGAGCACGAGGCTTCCGAGCCCGGCGAAGACCACCAGCACGAGAAGCGCCGCCGCGCCCGCCGCGAGGGACAGACGCGCGGTCCAACGCCTGCTCATGGGACAACCTCCCGCTGCTTGACCGACCGCCGGACAGCCCGCCCGCAGATGTCCCCTTCAGGGTAGGGGCGGTCACCCCGCGCGGCACGTCCCCCGGCCTCCCGCCACGCCCGGAGATGCCCGGTCTGCCGCGCGGCGTGACAATGGGCTATCTGCTGTTCCCCTGATCGTTGGCGGATCGGAGCCACCCATGGCGGACCTCACGTTCGAGCAGAAGCGCTCCTTGTCACGGTTGGAGGCCGCCGATCAGCTCTCCGCGCTCGCGGAGGCGCTGAGGCGCGGCGGCAGTGCCGAACTGGAACTCGGCCCGGGGACGCTGACCCTGCGCATCCCCGACGAGCTGCGCACCGAGATCGAGGTCGAGGTCGACGACGGACAGATCGAGCTGGAGTTCGAACTCAAGTGGCCCATCGCGCAGACCGCGGCCGCCTCATCGCGGACGGCGGCCGGCACGGAGACGGGGCAGGACGAGGAGTAGACGCGCGTGCCACGGGGTGACGTCGGCGGTCGGCAGGGGCGCGGACGGCACCACCCCCAGAGCCTGGGGACAGGTGCACCCAGCCGTTCCGTCCCCGAAGGAAAGCCATGCATCACGATCCGCCGGTGTCCGCGTCAGAGGGGCCGCCACCCGAGCCGTCCACCGGCTCCGGGAAGCGGCGCTGGTCGCCCCGCCTGACGCTGCCCGGCTGCTGGGGCGCGCTCCTCCTGGCGTGTTTGTCCTTCACTCCGTCGCTGCTTCCCCGCGGGGGCATTCTCCAAGGGCTGATCTGCGGCATCACCGCAGTCATCGGGTACGGGCTCGGCGTGCTCGCCGCCTACGTGTGGCGTGCCTTCGCCGACCGGGACGCACGGCCCCCCTCACACAGGTCATGGCTCGTTCTGATCGTCTGCACGATCGTGCTCTTCGGCCTCTCGTTCGGGCTCGGACAGTACTGGCAGCACGAGATCCGCAGGCTCATGGGAGTCACCGACTACAACGTCCTCACCGCCGTAGCCTGCCCGTTCGTCGCCGCTCTCGTCTTCTGGCTCCTGCTGCTGGCCGGCCGCGGGCTGCGGCGCCTGTACCGCTGGGCCGCCCGCCTGCTCGGGCGCTGGATCGGGCCGCGGGCGGCGCGGGTGGTCGGCTGGCTGCTGGTGGCGGGGCTGGCCTGGTCCGCGTTCAGCGGTCTGCTGCTGGGCGGCTTCGTGAACGCGGCCAACGAGGCGTTCTCGGTCCGCGACACGCAGACGCCGGAGGGCGTGCACCAGCCCACGTCCGCTCTGCGCTCGGGCGGGCCCGGTTCTCTGGTGCCGTGGGACTCGCTGGGCAGGGAGGGCCGGGCCTTCACCGGCAGCGGACCGTCGGCCCGGGACATCGGCGCGTTCACCCATCGCACGGCGCAGGAGCCCGTCCGGGCCTACGCCGGGCTGGCGACGTCCGACGACGCGGAGAGCCGGGCGGAGCGAGCCGTCGCGGACCTCGAACGGGCGGGCGGCTTCACACGCGAGAACCTGCTCGTGATGACCACCACGGGAAGCGGCTGGGTCGATCCCGCCGCTGTGGACTCGTTCGAGTACCTCGGCAACGGCGACGCGGCCACCGTGGCGGTGCAGTACTCGTATCTGCCGTCGTGGCTGTCCTATCTCGTCGACCAGTCCAAGGCGCGCGCGGCCGGCCGCGAACTGTTCGACGCCGTCTACGACGTCTGGTCCAAGCTGCCCCCGGACCGGCGTCCCCAGCTGTTCGTGGCCGGTGAGAGCCTTGGTTCGTTCGGCGGCGAGACGGCCTTCAGCGGGGAATACGACCTGCGCAACCGCACCGCCGGCACCCTGTTCGCCGGTCCGCCCAACTTCAACACCCTGTTCCGCGAGTTCAGCGATCACCGCGACTCGGGGAGTCCCGAGATCGAGCCCGTCTACAAGGACGGGCGGACCGTGCGGTTCACGGAGGACCCGACCGCCGGGATGTCTCCCGCGCAGCGACCGTGGGACGGTACGAGGGTGCTCTACCTCATGCACCCTTCGGACCCGATCGTCTGGTGGAGCCCGAATCTGGCCCTTTCCGAACCCGACTGGATCGGACAGGCGCCCGGCAAGGACGTGCTCGGCGCGATGGTCTGGATGCCCTTCGTGACCTTCTGGCAGGTCACCGCCGACCTGCCGTTCTCCACGGGCGTCCCGGACGGCCACGGCCACACGTACAAAGCCGCGTACGTCGACGGCTGGAACGCCGTCATGCGGCCGACGGGGTTCACGGCGCAGGACCTGGAGCGGCTGAGGAACATCATCCGGCCGGAGGGCTGAGCCCGGACGCCACGCGGCCTCGCCGTCGCGTGGTTCAGCGCATTCAGCGCAGCAGGAACCCGGCCACGTAGCCGAACGCGTTGACCGCCCAGTGCAGGCCCATGGGAGCCAGCAGACTGCCGCTGCGGCGACGCAGTTCGCAGAACAGGACGCCCGCTGCCGCCGTGAACAGCACGGTCGCCGACACCGTCAGGGCGCCACCGAGCGCGGAGTCGCCGAAGACCGCGGTCAGGGCGGGTTTGGCCGTCGCCAGGTGCAAGGACGGCAGCACGTGCCACAGGCCGAACAACAGACTCGACACGGTGGTGGCCCAGACGGCCCCGCGGTCGCGGAGCACCAGACCGTAGAGCACGCCGCGGAAGGCGAACTCCTCCACCAGAACGGTGCCGACGGGCACGAGCACGAGCACACGCATCAACAGCTCGCCCCCGTCCATCCCGTCGTACCGCCGGTCCTCGAACAGCGTTCGGGTGGCCGGCAGGAGCGCCCCGGCCAAGTAGACGGCGGCGACCAGACCGATCAGGACCAGCGCCCACCGGGTACCGCGGGCCAGCGTGCCGGACGCCAGGCCCACGTCGGCCCGGGTACCGCCGGCCCAGCGGAGCACGCCGAGCAGCAGGACGCCGACCACGACGGCCGGCACCAGGCGGGCCAGCCCTGACAGCCCTGACAAGGCGGTCCATCGGTGCATGACCAGGTTGGCGGCGAGGAGTACGGCAACCGTGAGGACCACGGCGGGCCAGGTGCCGATCCGTCCGAGACGTCGGGTCCCTGCCGCGCCGCCCGCGGCGCGGCCCCGTACCTCTCGCCGCTCGGCATCGTCGGGGTCACGGCAGGGCATGAGGGTCAGTCCTTCGGATTCGCCGACGGTTCGTCTCCCCCTCCCCTCGGCCTCACGCTACCGGGCGCCTCCCCGGGGTGCCCCGTGGCGAACGCCCGTCCTCCTCCGCATGCGCGGCGCCGACACCGGGCGCAGGCTATGCGTGGCGCATGACCGAAGCGAGAGGGTCCGTCCCCCTTCCGGCGGCGCTGTCGACCCCGCAAAGCCGTCGGGGCCACGGTCTCGGGGGCATCGCGGTACTCGGCCGGCGCAGGGCCGGCGAGGGCCTCCCTCAGCGTCCGGGGTCTGCTGGCCTGCGGGGCCTCGGCCGAACGAAGGAGGGCTTGTGTGAACCACTACCCGCCCATCGCCGAGCACGGTCTGATCGGCGACCTCCAGACGGCCGCGCTGGTGTCATCCGGCGGAACGATCGACTGGTGGTGTACGCCACGCTTCGATTCCCCGAGCATCTTCGGCTCGCTCCTCGACAGTGAGCGAGGAGGCCACTGCCGACTCGCCGCGGATCTCCCGGCCGACAGTGGTGGGACGGTTCGCCAGCTGTACCTCTCCGACACCGCCGTCCTGGTGAACCGCTTCCTGACTCCGGATGGCGTCGGCGAGGTCGCCGACTTCATGGAGCCGATCGAGGGCACCGTCCCGACGGACCGGCACCGTCTGGTCAGGGCCGTCCGGGTGGTCCGGGGCAGCCTGTCCTTCACGTTCTCCTGCAGCCCGCGCTTCGACTACGCCCGGGCCTCCCACTCGCTCACCCGGACCGATGACCACTCGGCGGTCTTCCACGGTCCGGGGACGGACCTTCACGTTCAGGCGACAGATCGCGTCACGCTGCAGCGGGAGGGTGACGACGTCACAGCCCGTTTCACCCTGAGGGCCGGCGAAGTGGCCGCTGTCGTCCTGACCAGCACCGCGAGCGGCGACCCGGGCACGCTCGCGCCCTCCCCGGACGACGTCGCCGACGAGCTGGAGAGCTGCCGCACCTTCTGGCACGCCTGGCTGCGCTCCTCCACCTACCGCGGCCGCTGGCGCGACATGGTCAACCGCTCGGCGATCACCCTCAAGCTGCTGACGTACGCCCCCACCGGGGCACCGATCGCCGCGGCGACCATGGGACTGCCCGAGCAGGTCGGAGGCGAGCGCAACTGGGACTACCGGTACACGTGGGTCCGCGACGCCTCGCTGTCCGTCCGGGCCCTGATCGACCTGGGTTTCGAGGACGAGGCGCACGCCTTCCGCCGCTGGCTGCGCGACCGCATCGAGGCCGGCCCGACCCCATCGGGCGACCCGCTGCAGATCATGTACCGGGTCGACGGAGAGCCCCATCTGAGCGAGGAGACCCTCGACCATCTGGAGGGCTACATGGGCTCCTCGCCCGTACGGGCGGGCAACGCGGCGGCCGACCAGCTCCAGCTCGACATCTACGGCGAGGCCGCCGACGCCCTCGCCGTGCCCGGCGACATGGGCGCCATCCGCGGCTGGAAGGCCATCAGCGACGTCCTGGACTGGCTCGCCGACAACTGGGACCGCCCGGACGAAGGCATCTGGGAAACCCGCGGGGGCCGCCAGAACTTCACCTACAGCCGGCTGATGACCTGGGTCGCCTTCGACCGCGGCATCCGCCTGGCGACCACCCACTCCCGTCCCGCCGACGTCACCCGCTGGACAGGGGCCCGCGACGCGGTCTTCCGGCAGATCGTCGAACGCGGGTGGAACGAGGAGCGGCAGGCGTTCGTACAGCACTACGACACCGACGTCCTGGACGCCTCGCTCCTGCTCATGCCCCGGGTCGGCTTCCTGTCGCCTCGGGACAAGATGCTCACCTACGCCAACCACGTCGGCCTGTTCGCCGAGGAGATCGGACCTTCGGGCGAACAACTCGGCAACTTTCCACAGGCGTTCACTCATCTCGCCCTCGTCGCCGCGGCCATGGCCCTCGACGAACAGCTCGACAAGGCGGAGACACGGCAGGGCCCCGGGGCCGGACGTCCCCGCCCTGCGGGGAGCGGAGGTGAAGCCAGTGGCTGACACAGATGCGCCGGGACGTCCGTCGGCGGCACAGCGGCGGATCCTCGCCCCGCTCGCCCTCGCTCAGTTCATCTGCAGCTTCGCCGGCTCCAACATGAACGTGATGATCAATGACATCAGTGAGGACCTCGACACCACCGTGCAGGGTGTGCAGGTCGCGATCACGATCTTCCTGCTCGTCATGGCTGCGCTGATGATCCCCGGCGGCAAGCTGACCGACCGGTACGGCCGCAAGCGCTGCTTCCTGGCCGGCCTCGTCGTCTATGGGATCGGCGCCCTGCTGAGCGCGGCCGCCCCGGGTCTGGGGGTTCTGATCCTCGGCAACTCGATCCTCGAGGGTGTCGGCACGGCCCTGCTCATCCCGCCCGTGTACATCCTTACGACACTTCTCTTCACGGACATGGCCTCCCGGGCTCGCGCGTTCGGGACGATCATGGCGTTGGGCGGCATCGGCGCCGCCGCAGGTCCGCTGATCGGCGGGCTCATCACCACGTGGATCAGCTGGCGGGCCGCCTTCGTCTTCCAGGCCCTGGTGATCGCGTTGATCATCGTGCTGAGCCGTCACCTCGAGGATCCCCTGCCGCCGGATCCGACGCGCCCCTTCGACACCGTCGGAGCCCTCCTCTCGGCCGCCGGCCTCGTCCTCGTCGTCCTGGGCATCCTGGCCGCCGACGACAACGTCTGGCTGATGACCGGCCTGGTCGCCCTCGGCGCACTGACTCTGCTGTGGTTCTTCCGCCACGTACGCGCCCGCGAGGCGGCCGGCAAGGAACCGCTGCTGTCCACCAGCCTGTTCCGCAACCGCACCTCCAATCTCGGGCTCGTCACCCAGAACGTCCAATGGCTGCTGCTCATGGGGTCCTCGTTCACAGTGGCGGCCTATCTGCAGGTCGTACGGGGCTACGACGCCATCGAGACCGGCATCGTCTTCACCGCGGCCACCCTCGGCCTGCTCGCCTCGTCCCTGGCCGCCGAACGCCTCGCGAAACAGCGGGCCCAGCGCACCCTGATCATCGCGGGGTTCGTCGTCACGGTCACCGGCATCGTCGTGCTGATCGCCATGGTCAACAGCTTCCCGAGCGCCTGGGCCTTCGCCCCCGGACTGCTCCTGCTCGGCCTGGGCCTCGGCGTGATGCTGACGCCGTCGGTCAACATCGTCCAGTCGAGCTTCCCCGAGGTTCAGCAGGGCGAGATCTCCGGCCTCTCGCGCAGCGTGTCGAACCTCGGCTCCTCACTGGGCACCGCCGTCGCCGGCACGATCCTCGTCGCAGGACTCACCACCAGTGCCTACGCCGCCGCCATGATGGCCCTCGCCGCCGTGGGACTCGTAGGACTCGCCGCCGCGGCGTTCCTTCCCAGGGCGCCGGCCACGGGAGCCTGACCGGACGGACGGTCGGCTCGGCCTCCGCGGCCGCTTGCCTCCACACGTCGGTCCAGGGCTGCGGCTGCCGGCCGCGACGTCAGGTCTCCCGCATCGGCGAGTACACCTCCGCGTCGAGGCCGAACGTCCAGGCCACCCCCTGCCTCGCGGTCCGTGTGTCCGGGGGCACCCGCAGCCAGTACGTGCGGCTCGTACCGTCCGGCTCCGGCGTGGAGTTGACCACCTCCACCATCACGACGTCCTCGTCGCCCGGGAGCGGCATCCGCCACAGGACACCCGTCCCGTCCCGGTGCACCGGCTCGGCATCGGATGCGGTGAGGTAGCGCTCGTAGCCGTAGTGCTCCAGCATCACCCGGCGCAGCTCCGCGTTCTCCTCCTCCCTGATGCGCTCGGGCGTCAACGCGTCCAGGCCGGCCAGGAAATCCGCGGGCACGGGCATCCCACGCCACGCGTACAGCGCGAAGCCGTCCGGGAAGGCGAGGGCGGGCCCGTCACCGCGGTCCAGGCGGCCCGCCTCGTCACGGTGCAGCTCCACCGGGCGCTCGCACACCACGGCCAGCCGCTCGTACGGCCACCACCAGCCCGCTGCCCGGGCCACCGCGGCGAGCCCCTCCAGCGGTGCGCCCTCGCCCGTGTCGAACGCGCACAGCCAGGCCGCGTCGTGCTGACCCAGTACGGCGTCCAGGAGCAGCAGTCGGACCTCCGCCTCCTCTGCGGCGTCCTCCGCCAGCTCCTCCACGAGCCCGGTGCGGATACGCCCGGCCAGCCGTTCGGTGTTCTCCCACAACCGGGCGCCCGTCAGGCCCCACCTCCGGCCCCAGCCCCGGGGACCCAGCCGCTCCTGCGAGCGCGCGCGTTCGGCCGCCCACGGCGCGCTGCGAACCGTCTCCCGCACGCTCCGCCCCCTCACGTCCGTCCCCCACGGGCCGTCCGGATCACCCAGCAGGCCCATCGCAGCCCGCGGCGAATCCGCCCATACGATCCGCTCGGGTTCGGGGAGGCCCGCCGCGCGGTACGCGAGACGCACGCCCGCCTCCGCCGACGCACGGTCCGCCGGCCCGGTCGCCGCCGCGACCGCCCGCCACCCGCCAAGACCGTGCACTGCGCCCGTCACTTCCGGCAGGTCCCTCACATCGACCGTCACGTCCGTCACGTCCGTCACGTCCGTCATGTCCGTCGCACCCTTCGCACCCGCCGCTCCCGTCATGTCCCGCAGCTCCGCCCCGCCCACCTCGTCCGTCCCCTCCACCAAGGCCCCCTCCGTCGCGCTCACCACATCTCCCGCCGTCACTCAGTCCGCCACGATCCGCACCGAGCCCGGCACGTACTCCCGCTGCCGGACCACCCGGTACCAGCCCTTCGGCAGCGGTATCGCTGCGTGCTCCTCGTGCACCACCCGCCCTCCGTCGGGCAGATGCAGCAGGAGCGGCGCCAGCGGTCCCGGCTCCCGCACCAGCCGGCCCGGCCCCAGCACGGCGTGTGCGTGCCCGGTCACCTCGCCCAGCGCCAGTACGAGCCGCCCGCGCCCGTCCCGCGGTTCCGAAGGCGCATCCGCGGCGTACAGCGGCACCTCCGCCTCCGCGAGCGGCACGATGAGAACGTCCCCCTGCCGGTACATGCGTGTCCCCTTCCCACGCGCCGCCCGGTGCGCCGCGTCGTTTCCGAAGCTACGGCGAGGCACTGACAACGGCTCTTCACCCGCCCTGCCTCGGGCGGTGTCAGAGCCGCTTGCTACAACTTGCTGACGCATCGGAAGCGGCGCACCGGACTCAGCACCGGACGAGACAGGCGAGGAACGGCGGGGACCATGAGTTACGCGAGCCATCTGCGGGAGTCGTACGGACTGCCCGTCTTCGACTTTCCGGGGTCCGGCGACGAGAAGGGCATGGACCGGCTGCCCGAGGCGGACGCCGTCGCATGGCGGGTCTCCTCCGACACCTACGATGCGGAGGAGACCTGGCCCGAGGCGTTCGCCCGGTTCACCGCGGCCGTCGACACCACCCGCGTCCGCGCGATCGTCGTCGGCGCATGGGAGGACGCGTACGACAGCGGCCCCGCGGAAATCATCGCCGCGCTCCTCGACGCCCGCCCCCGACTCCCCGCTCTGCGGGCCCTGTTCCTCGGGGACATGGAGTCCGAGGAGTGCGAGATCTCCTGGATCAACCAGGGCGACGTCGGCCCGCTCCTCGACGGCTTCCCCGAACTGGAGGAGTTCGGGGTCCGCGGGGGCAGCGGCCTCGTCATCCCTCCCTTCACCCACCAGCGGCTGCGCTCCCTCACCGTCGAGACCGGCGGAATGCCCGCCCGGGCCGTACGCAACGTCGCCGCCGGCGACCTGCCCGCCCTGGAGCGCCTCGACCTCTGGCTGGGCACGGCGGAGTACAGCGGCGACTGCACGCTCGGCGACCTGGAACCGATCATGGCCGGCGACCGTCTGCCGAGCTTGTCCCACCTCGGCCTGCGCAACAGCGACATCCAGGACGAGATCGCAACGGCCATGGCCTCCGCGCCGGTCGTCGCCCGGCTGGAGATCCTCGACCTGTCCATGGGTGTCCTCACCGACCAGGGCGGCGCCGCACTGCTCGGCGGCCAGCCCCTCACCCACCTCGCCGCCCTCGACCTCCACCACAACTACCTCAGCGACCCGCTGAAGGAGCGCTTCCGGGAGACCCTGGAGAGCGCCGGCGTTCGGCTGAACCTCGACCGGGGCCGCGCCGACGAGGACGAGTGGGACGGCCGCGTCTGGCGCTTCGTGGCCGTCGGCGAGTAGCGCGGCGGCCATGACGGAGCACACGCCCCCGCGCTGGGCGGTCGTCGGCAACCCGGAGAACCGCCGCGTCGCCCTGTTCACCCGGGCCGTCCGCGACTCCGGGCTGTCCGCGCCCCGCATCGTGCCCTGGACCTCCGTCCTGCGCGAGGGCGGTGCCGCGTTCGCCACCGACGAGTTCGTACGCCTCGACTCCCCGGGGGAGAACGCCGAGGTGGACCGGGCCCTGCGCGGCCTTGACGACCCCACCCGCGTGGAGGGCGGCGCACGCTGGTACGCGCGATTCACCGCGGCCGTACGGAGCCTCACCGGCGGCGTACGCCTCGACGACCCCGACGAACTGGCCGTCCTCTTCGACAAGCGGCACTGCCACCGCACCCTGGACACCGCCGGGGTACCCGTTCCCCGGTCCCCCACCTCCGGCGGCGGTACACCGGTGCGCGGCTGGGACGACGTACGTGCCCTCATGGACGCGCACGACATGCCCCGCGTGTTCGTGAAACTCGCCCACGGCTCGTCCGCGTCCGGCATCGTCGCCGTCGAGACGGCCGGCCGGGGCCGCGTCCGGGCCACCACCTCGGTCGAGACGGCCCAGGACGGACGCCTGCACAATTCCCTGCGGGTGCGGCGCCTCACGGGCGAGCGGGAGACCGCCGCGCTGGTCGACGCACTCGCCCCCGACGGACTCCACGTGGAACGCTGGTGGCCCAAGGCCTCCCTGGGAGGCCGCGCGGCCGACCTGCGCGTCGTCGTCGTGGCGGGCCGGGCCACCCACGCCGTGGTCCGCACGAGCCACTCGCCCATGACCAACCTCCACCTCGGCGGGACCCGCGGCGACCTGTCCGCCGTGGTCGAGGCGGCGGGCCCCGGCTGGGCCGACGCCCTGGACATCTGCGAACGGGCCGCGGCCTGTTTCCCCGGCACCCTGTGCGTCGGCGTCGACCTGCTGCCCGCGGTCGGCTGGCGGCGGTTCGCCGTCGCGGAGGTCAACGCCTTCGGTGACCTGCTGCCCGGCCTGAGCGGCCTGCCGGGCAGCGGAGCCGAGGGCCTCGACACGTACGCCGCCCAGGTCGCCGCCGCCCCGCCGTACGTACGGCACCGCGCACGTCCGCAGCACCACGCGAGGAAGCACCACCATGCAACAGCCTGAGCACGGCCCGATCCCTGGCACGTCCGAGCCCCGTGCCACCGGGACGCGCACGAACGAGCCGCGTGTGAACGAGCCCGGTGGGAACGCGCCGGAAACGGCTGGGCCCGACATGAACGAGGTCGTCGGCCGCGACGACCTGCTCCTGCTCACCCTGGACACCCTCCGGTACGACGTCGCGGCGGAACTGGCCGCAGCAGGTCGCATCCCGCATCTGGCCCGCCATCTGCCCGGCGGCGCGTGGGAGCGGCGGCATGCCCCGGGCAGCTTCACCTATGCGTCCCACCAGGCGATGTTCGCCGGATTCCTGCCCACCCCGGCCGTGCCGGGACCGCACCCGAGGCTGTTCGCCGCGCGCTTCGCCGGCAGCGAGACCACCGCCGGACGCACCTACGTCTTCGACACCCCGGACCTGGTCTCCGGTCTGGCCGCGGCCGGGTACCGCACCGTGTGCGTGGGCGGCGTCGGCTTCTTCAACAAACAGGGCGCCCTGGGCGACGTACTCCCCGGGATGTTCCAGGAGAGCCACTGGGAGCCGGAGTTCGGCGTGGCGTCCCCGACCTCCTTCGAGGCGCAGGTGGAGCGGGCGGAGCGGATCGTCGGATCCCTCGCCGCGGAGCAGCGGCTGTTCCTCTTCCTCAACGCGTCCGCACTGCACCAGCCCAACTGGTTCCACCTGCCCGGCGCCACCCGCGAGGCGGGGGACAGCCGCGCCACCCACGCCGCCGCCCTGGAGTACATCGACCGCCACATCGGCCGGCTCTTCGCCGCCATGAGCTCGCGCCGCCGCTGCTTCGCCCTCGTCTGCTCCGACCACGGCACGACCTACGGCGACGACGGCTACACCGGCCACCGCCTCGCCCACGAGGCCGTGTGGACCGTGCCGTACGCCCACTTCTTCCTGGAGCCGTCCGCATGACCGCCACCGCCACCGCTGCCGGCACCGGCACCGGCATGGACACCGCGCCCGCCCTGGCCGGCGCCGCCACCGCCGCCACCGCTGCCACTGCTGCCACCGCCACTCCCACCGAGGCGGACACCGGTCGCCAGGTCCGCCCCTACCAGAGCTACGTCTACGCCTACCCCCACAAGACCGCTTACCGCCCGCTGCCCGACCGGCCCGCCCTGCGCGACCTCTGGCGCGGCGAGGACAAGAACGCGCTCTCCCTCTACCTCCACATACCCTTCTGCGAGGTCCGCTGCGGCTTCTGCAACCTCTTCACCCGCATCGGGGCGCCCGACGGCCTCACCGGCCGCTACCTCGACGCACTCGACCGCCAGGCCGCCGCCGTCCACGAGGCCCTCGGCAACGGCGACGACGGCCCGGTCAGGTTCGTCAACGCCGCGTTCGGCGGCGGCACGCCGACCTTCCTCACCGCCGACGAGCTGACCCGGCTCTGCGACATCGCCGAGCGGCGCCTGGGCGCCGACCTGCGCGCCGTCCCCCTCTCCGTCGAGACCTCACCCGCCACCGCGACCGCCGACCGGCTCGCCGTGCTCGCCGAGCGCGGCGCCACCCGTCTCAGCATCGGCGTCCAGAGCTTCGTCGACGCGGAGGCGCGGGCCGCCGTACGCCCTCAGCGCCGTGCCGACGTCGAGGCCGCGCTCGGCCGGATCCGCGAGGCCCGCATCCCGGTGCTCAACATCGACCTCATCTACGGCATCGACGGCCAGACACCCGCCACATGGCGCGCCTCCCTGGACGCGGCGCTCGCCTGGGAGCCCGAGGAGTTGTACCTCTACCCGCTGTACGTCCGCCCCCTCACCGGCCTCGCCCGGCGCACCGCACACACCGACACCCAGTGGGACGAGCAGCGCCTGCACCTCTACCGTCAGGGCCGCGACCACCTCCTCGCCCGCGGATACGAGCAGGTGTCGATGCGCATGTTCCGCCGGGCCGGCACCGCGCCGCAGGGGCCCGACGACCACGCATGCCAGACGGACGGCATGATCGGCCTGGGCTGCGGCGCCCGCTCCTACACCTCGGCCCTCCATTACTCCTTCGACTACGCCGTCGACATGGGCGAGATCCGGTCGATCATCGACGACTACACGGCCACCGACGACTTCGGGCGCGCCGTGCACGGCAGGTTCGTCGACGGCGGCGAGGCGCGCCGCCGCCACCTCCTGCAGTCCCTCCTCCAGGCCCAGGGCATGCCGCTCGCCGACTACCGCGACCGCTTCGGCACCGACCCGTACGAGGACTTCCCCGGCGAACTCGCCGCCTTCGCCGCCCGCGGCTGGCTCGAAGGAGCCGGGGCGCAGAGCGAGGAGCTGCGCCTGACCCCGGAGGGGCTCGCCCACTCCGACGCCCTAGGCCCGGCGCTCTTCTCACCCGCCGTGCGGGCCGCCATGGCCGCCTACGATCCGAAGTAGCCGCCGTGGACCTGACCATCCTGTACCGCGGCCCGCTCGCCTCCTGCGACTACGACTGCCCGTACTGCCCCTTCGCCAAGCGTCGCGACACCGCCGCCCAACTGCGCGCCGACCGCGCGGCCCTCGACCGCTTCACCGCATGGGCGGCGGCGCAGCGCGACGACCGGCTCTCGATCCTCTTCACCCCCTGGGGCGAGGGCCTGGTCCGGTCCTGGTACCGCCGCGCCCTCGTGGACCTCTCGCACCAGCCGCACGTCGAACGCGTCGTCATCCAGACCAACCTCAGCTGCCGGACGGACTGGCTCGCCGAGGCGGACCCGGCCACCGTGGCCCTCTGGTGCACGTACCACCCAGGCCAGACGCCCTACGCACGCTTCCTGTCGAAGGTCGGGGAGCTGCACGAACGGGGCATCCGCCACAGCGTCGGCATCGTCGGCCTGCCCGAAAACCTGCCCCACGCGCGCCGGCTGCGCGCGGATCTGCCCGACCACGTCTACCTCTGGGCCAATGCCGCCGAGGGCCACACGTACACCGATGCCGAGGCGGACGACTGGACCGCCCTGGACCCGCTCTTCCCGTACAGCCGCCACCCCCACCGCTCGGCCGGGCTGCCGTGCCGCACGGGGGAGTCGGTCATTTCGGTGGACGGCGACGGCACGGTCCGCCGCTGCCACTTCGTCCGAACCGATCTCGGCAATCTCTACGACGGCTCATACCGGGCCGCCCTGAGCCCCCGGCCCTGCCCCCTGGCCGTCTGCGACTGTCACATCGGCTACGTCCATCTGGAGTCCCTCCCGCTCTACGACGTCTTCGCGGGCGGCGTCCTCGAACGCATTCCCGAGACCCGGGCGGCACCTGCGAGGCGGTAGGCGCGGCGACCCGCCGAACGGTTCACCGGTGTCCCGCGGGCAGCTCGGTGATGGCGTCGTCGCGTTCTGCCGCGCGTGCGCTCGTTACTCGCGTCCGGCAGAAGACACACTGGACCCATGAGCGAGCACCGCTTCACCCTCGACGACTCCAGCGCCCACGTCGCCCCGGACGTTGTACGCAGACCTCACTACCCGCACCACCTCCGGTACGAGAAGCCGGCGGGGGCGGCCCGGACCAGCCCCGCGGGGCAAACCCTGCGCGCTCTGTGCGACCTCACGGTGGTCACCTGCGCCTGCGGCCTCACGACGTCGGCGCTCCCGGACGCCGACGCGCGGCTCGTCTACGAGCAGCACCGCAACGTGATCCGCGACGAAATGGGCTGAGCACCAGCTCGGCGACCACGAACGGCGCCGGGCCGGCCGGCCCCGGTACCGGTGACCTCGTCCACTGCCGAAAGCAGCCCCCTGTGGCCCCGGACCCAGCAGCCCGGGGCCACACCGTTGAGCGCGCCGGTGTGGTGCGCGCTCCGATGGCGATGTCTAGTCCTGCCAGTAGAACAACAGCGTGTGGACGTCCAACGGCTCGCGGCTGCCGAAGTAGTACACCCCGAGGCCGGTGACCCGGACCGAGCCGACGGCAGGGTCGATCCAGCGGAAGCCGGCCGTTTCAAGGGCGCGGCGGACAGCCGGATCGTCGTCGTGATCGGCGGCGAAGCGGCCGAGAGTGCTGATGTGCACCTCGCGGTCGCCCGCGCCGTAGCCGATCACGTCGTAGGTACCGTCCCCCTGGCTGTTGGCCTCTCCGCAGGAGACCGGAGCCTTCGGCGCGAGTCCCGCGGCGGTGAGCGCGGCCGTGGCCCGGAGCAGCCGCTCGGCGGCATCGGAACCGGACGGCCGTTCGGTGCACAGGGCCTCGATCCGCCACCGCGGATCGCTCCGCTCCTCGCACCACTGCCCGTACTCGTGAACGATCGCCGCGCGCAGCTCCTCGTCCAGGCCGGCCACCTCGACGCGGGGCCGCCCCAGCGCCTCGTACACCCTGCGGGTCTCGGCGGTGTCGTCGGTCAGACGGTGCAGTGCGTACAGGGCCCACAGCTTCGCCTCCTGCGTCGGCGCCTCGTCCAGGTAGCCGCGCAGCCGTTCGGGGTCGGTCAGGAACGCCTGGGCGCGGTACGCGACGGCCCGGTCGGGGTCGGCGAGCGCGCCGGTCACGTCCTCACCGGCGCGCTGCCGCAGACGGACGCCGATGGAGCGGTCCTCGGGCCGGGCCCCGCCGAGTTCGGCCAGGACCTCCTCGACCCCGTACCGCGCGGCCAGTTCGTCCAGTCCCGCCTCGCCGATCTCCCGCCGGTGACGCCACGGACTGAAGGCGAGCGTCGCCAGGGCACCCGCCGCCGTGCGGTCTCCGAGCGCGGCACGGGTCTTCAGTACCGCCTCGGGCACGCGGTACGAGCTGTCCTGGATCCGGTCCTCGTGCCGTAGCCAGGGGAGCAGTTCCGGCCGGTCCGCGAGGAGGTCCAGCAAGGCGATGCGCACCTCGGCCACGTCGCCGGTGTCCTGGACGCACCCGATCAGTTCGGCCACGCGCCGCTCGGGGACCCGTCCGGCCAGCGCCTGCGCGCAGGCCCTGCGGCGCCACCACGGCTGAGCCGTATCGACCGCGCACCGTGCCAGGGAGTCCGCGTCGTACCCGCGCAGTCCCGCGGTGTCGGTCCGCCCGGCTTCGGGGCTCAGCGTCTCGATCGTCTGGGGCATCCCGGGATGCTACTCGGCGCAGCCGGGCGACCTCCTCTCCTTATTCGAACGGAGGTGGGAGACCGACCGGTTGGGGGGCTGAGCACGTGGTTCCCGCCTGCACGGTCCTTCTCACGGGTAGGCTGTCGGTGCAGCTGGTTCGCCCCGTCCGCCAGGCGGGATGCGTCGTAAGAGGGAACCCGGTGGGAATCCGGGACTGCCCCGCAGCGGTGAGTGGGAACGAGCGCCGTCATGAGCACTGGGACCGGAACCGGTCCTGGGAAGCGACGGTCAGTAGGTGCCGACCGGGAAACCGGAAGGTGTGCCCGCGAGTCCGAAGACCTGCCACTGCCCGCATGCCGAAGTGTCATGCGGGGTCCCGAAGAACATGCTCCGGGGCCTTTCTGCCGCGACTCGCGAAGGAGAGTTGACGTGGCCGACCCGACCGTCATCACCGCAGGGTGCGTTTCCAGGAGTCCGGGTGAGTCCCGGGTGACGCTCGCCCACATCACGAGTGAGCACGACACCGACCTGTACGGCGCCGTCCACGGCGGCGCGGAGACGACCTTCGTCGCGACAGACGCCGCGGGCAGAGCGCGTCCCGTCCCGGCCCGCGACATCCCCGGGCCGAACCCCTCGTAGGCGACGGGCCGTTACACCGGCCCGTGAGACGCCCTGCCCTCCCAGGGCATCGGGTCGTGCGGGGACGTCGCCTTGCCCCCCGTCGTGGCACGAAGCACCGTGCTCGACCCTGCGCGCCCCATGTGCGCCCGCATGCGCCCTCGCCATGCCGCCCCGCAGCGAGCTGCACCGGGCCGGCCGGCTTCCCCTGGGCACCATCCGAATCCATCTGCGGTGAGAGGACCACCCATGCCCCGCAACCACCCGAAATCCGTGCTGTCCGCACTGACTGTGTCCCTGCTGATATCCGGCTGCGGAGGTACGGCCACGCCCGCCGCCACCCCGTCGTCGGGTGCGATCTCGCAGGGCTTTCCCGTCACCGTCGCCAACTGCGGGGTGGAGACCACCTATCAGCGTCCGCCGCAGCGCGCCGTTTCGCTCAACCAGCACGCGACCGAGGTCATGCTGTCGCTCGGCCTGGAGAAGTCGATGGCGGGCACGGGCTATCTCGACGACAGGATCCTCCCCGAGTACCAGGCCGCCTACGACAGCGTGAAGGTGCTGTCGAAGGAATACCCGTCCTTCGAGGCGCTGTTGGAGGCCGAGCCCGACTTCGTCTACGGCGGCTGGTCCTCCACCTTCGACGAGAAGGAGGGCCGCAGCCGGGCCGCCTTCACCAAGGCGGGGATCAACACCCACCTCAACACCGAGGAGTGCCCCACCGGCCCGGTGAACGTCGCCTCCATGGACGAGGAGATCCGCACGGTCGCCAAGATCTTCGGCGTACCCACACGGGCCGAGGAGCAGTTGGGGAAACTGCACGCCACCCTCGACAAGGTCGAGACCCGGCTCACCGGCGTCACCCCGGTCAAGCTCTTCGTGTACGACAGCGGGGACACAACGGCGTTCACCGCGGGCGGCAAGGGCATCGGCAACGAGATGATCCGGCGGGCCGGCGGGGTGAACCTCTTCGCCGACCTCGACAAGGCCTTCGGCGACGTCTCGTTCGAGCAGGTGGCGCAGCGCTCCCCCGAGGCCGTCGTCATCTACGACTACGGGGACCAGTCCGTCGAGGACAAGAAGAAGTTCCTGCTCACCCACCCGGCGCTGAAGGACGTGCCCGCGATCAAGAACCAGCGGTTCGCGGTCCTGCCGCTGTCCTCCACGGTGCTCGGCGTCCGGATGCCGTCGGCCGTCGAGTCGCTGGCGAAGCAGCTTCACCCGGGCCGCGTCCAGTGACCGGGGTGAAGGTCCCGGCGGCCGAAGGGGCCGGCCTTCGCGAGGAGGGCCGGCCCGGTCCCGCGCGGCGCCCCGGGATCCCCTACAGCCTGGTCCTGGCCTTCCTGGCTGTCCTGGCGGCCTGCGCCGCCACGGCCGCGGTCGCGGCGGGCTCGGTCAGCGTCCCGGCCGAGCAGGTGTGGAGCATCCTCCTGCACCGCCTTCACCCGGCCCTCGCAGACCCGACGTGGACCCCGGTGCGCGAGACGATCGTCGTCGACGTACGCCTGCCCCGGGTCCTGCTGGCCGGCGTGGTCGGTGCGGGCCTGGCGGTGGCCGGAATGGCGCTCCAGGCCCTGGTCCGCAATCCGCTGGCCGATCCCATGTTGCTGGGCGTGTCCTCGGGCGCCTCGGTCGGCGCCGTACTCGTCCTGGTCCTGAACCTGACCGTGTTCGGGCTGTTCACCCTGCCGGTGGCCGCCTTCTGCGGCGCCCTGGCCGCCTTGGTCGCCGTCTACTTCCTCGCCCGCTCCGGCGGCAGGATGACGACGGTACGGCTGGTCCTGGCGGGTGTGGCCACGGCCGAGGTGCTGTCGGCGCTGGCCGGCTTCCTGATCGTGACCTCGAACGATCCGCACAAGACGCAGTCCGCGCTGCGCTGGATGCTCGGCGGGCTGGCCGGGACCACCTGGACCACGGTGTGGATCCCCGTCGGTGCGGTCCTGCTCGGGACGGCCGTCCTCCTCGGCGTCTGCCGTCCGCTCAATCTCCTGCTCGCCGGGGAGGAAGCCGCCGCGGCCCTCGGCCTGGACGTCCACCGCTTCCGCGGCGCCCTGTTCACCCTGGTCGCCCTGATGATCGGCACCATCGTCGCGGTCAGCGGGCAGATCGGTTTCGTCGGACTGATCATGCCGCACGTGGTGCGCCTGCTCGTGGGCGCCGACCACCGGCGCGCGCTGCCCGCCGCAGCCCTTCTGGGGGCGGCCTTCCTGATCTCCGCCGACCTCGCCGCGCGCACGCTCATGAGCCCCGAGGAGATACCCGTCGGCCTCCTCACCGCCCTCGTCGGCGGACCCTTCTTCCTCTGGCTGATGCGACGGAAGGCGACCCGGTGACGAACCGACCGATCTCCGCACCCGGTGCACTCGCCGCCGAGGGCGTCAGCGTCGTGGTGAACGGCAAGTCCCTGGTCCACCAGGCGTCGCTGCACGTGGCGCCCGGCGAGGTGGTGGGCCTGGTCGGCCCCAACGGCGCCGGCAAATCCACCCTGCTGCGCACCTTCTACCGGGCTCTGCGCCCCACCACGGGCCGCGTCCTGCTCGACGGTGAGGACGTCTGGCGGATGCCGGGCAGGCGACTCGCCCAGCGGCTGGCGGCCGTACTGCAGGAAACCTCCGGGGACTTCGAGCTGAGCGTGTACGACGTGGTCGCCATGGGCCGCACCCCGCACAAGCGGGCCTTCGCGGGCGACGACGCGGACGACCGCGCCATCATCACGCGGTCCTTGGCCCGGCTTCACGTCGACGGCCTCGCCCATGCCCCGTTCGACCGCCTCTCGGGCGGCGAGAAGCAGCGGGTACTGATCGCCCGCGCCCTCGCGCAGCGCACCGGGACCATGGTGCTGGACGAGCCGACCAACCACCTGGACCTGCGCCACCAGCTCGACGCCCTCCGGCTCGTGCGCAGGCTCGGCGTCACCGCTGTCGTCGCGCTCCACGACCTGAACCTCGCCGCGGCCTTCTGCGACCGGATCTGTGTCATGGCCGGTGGCCGCGTCGTGGCCACCGGACGGCCCGAGGAGGTCCTCACGGCCCCGCTCCTGTCCGACGTGTACGAGGTCGAGGCCGAGGTCATCGAGCATCCTCGCACCGGGGTGCCCTTCGTCAGCGTCCTGTCCGGCTGCGAACGGCCGGCCGCCGAAGGCCTGGAGGGAGGAGACACAGCCGTTCGCCAGGGCTGAGGGATCAGGCGGCGGAGCCGGCGCCGCACGGTCGGACGGCTCTGAACGGCCGGCCCAGGCGGCCCGCATCGGCCGGGGCCGAGGTGCTGCCTCCTCGGCGTCGCCTCTGGGAGGCTGGCGGACATGACGGCACACACGGCCCTCGCGTTCGAGGTGATCTCCCGACCCGAGGGCGTCACCCCTGAGCTCAGACGGCAGCTCATCGCCTGCTGGGAGACGGTGGCCAACACCGGTGGCGCGGTCATCGCCGCCGGATTCCCGCTGCCGCCGGTGAGCGCACGCGACGTCGGCCCCGTCGTGGACGAACTCGTCCACGGTCTCGATCCCCGGCGCAGCAGACTGCTCGTCGCCCTCGTCGGGGGTGCGCTCGCCGGCTGGCTGATCGTCCGGCGCGATCTCCATCCGCTCGTGGCGCATTGCGGCGTCGTCAACCACGTCCAGACCCACCCGCGGTTCCGCGGTCGCGGGATCGGCGCCGCACTGATGGGCCGGGTACGTGACGTGGCCCGGGACGAGATGGGCTTGGAGAGGCTGACACTGGCCGCACGAGCGGGACTCGGGCTCGAGGACTTCTACGGCAAGGCCGGCTGGGTGGAGATCGGCCGCCTGCCCGGCGCGTTGCGGATCGCCCCTGGTGAGGACCGGGACGAAATCCTCATGAGTCTCACCCTCTGACCGTCCCGATCCAGCCGTCCGGCGACGTGTTGCGGTCCCTCCTCCGCCGGGCGGGGCGCAAAGTGCCCGGCGGGAGTTACGGTCGTATGGCCGTTTGCCGAAACCGGTACGTATGCCTCGTCGGGGAGGAACAGCTGGGATGAGCAACGCACCGCTGTACCTGGAACCGCGTCTGGAACAACGCCTGGCGGCCCTGCTCGGGTCGGCGTCGTTCCTCCACATGCTCGTGGCCGCACTGGGATCGCCCCTCAACATCGTGCTGCCGGAACAGATCGCGGAGAACGCGGAGCGCTTCCGCTCCGTCTTGCGCCGGCACCAGCTCGCCGGCCGGGTCTTCTTCGCGCACAAGGCGAACCGCTCCAGCGCCCTGGTGCGGCGGCTCGCGCCGACCGCCGCCGCCCTGGACGCCGCGTCCGTCGGCGAGTTGCAGCATGCCCTCGGGTCCGGATTCACGGGTGACAGGATCATGGCGACCGGGCCGAAGGACCCCGAGTTCCTCTGGCTCGCCGCTCACGCCGGGGTCACGGTCAACGCCGACGGGGCCACGGAGCTGGAGGAGGCGGCACGCCTCGTACGCGCGTACGAACTGCCCCGGTTGCGGGTGGTGCTGCGGCTGTCGGGTTTCGAGACCTCCGGCGCCCGGATGCTCTCGCGCCGCAGCCGCTTCGGCACCGCGTTCGCATCCCTCGACGGCCTTCTCGACACGCTGGAACGCCACCAGGACGCACTGGAGCCGATCGGCGTCGGCTACCACCTCGACACCACGAGCCTGGACGAGAAGACGACGGCGCTGGAAGGGTGCCTGCGGGCGGTGGAGGACTTGCGCTTACGTGGCTTCCAGCCGCGCGCCATCGATGTGGGCGGCGGCTTCGGCATCAACTACCTGGCGCGCGCCGACCAGTGGGACCGCTACACCACGGAACTCACCCACGCGGTCATGGGCAGGCGCCCGGCCATGACCTGGGGCGGCCACGGCTACGGGTTGCGCGCGGAGAACGGCACTCTCAAGGGATCGCTGAGCCTCTACCCGGCACACCGCCCGGTCGCCGGCGCCGCGTATCTGGACGAGCTGCTCGGTCGGCCCGCACCCGGCCTCGGGCGCCCGCTGGGCACCCTGTTGCTGGAGAACCTCACCGATCTGTACGCCGAACCGGGCCGGGCCCTGGCGGACCAGTGCGGCCTGTCTCTCGGCAAGGTGCTGGAGGTACGGTCCACGGAGTCCGGCGAGCCCCTGGTGCGCCTCGCGATGAACGCGGGAGACGTGGGCCTGGAGGACCACGGAGTGCTCATGGACCCCGTGCTCCTCCCCCGTGACGGCGCGACGACCGGGGCCGACGGGCCCGTGGGCGTCCACCTCATGGGCAACCTCTGTCTGGAGGCGGACCTCATCACCCGCAGAACCGTCTTCCTGCCACGGCTGCCGCAGCCGGGTGACCTCCTCGCCTTCGTCAACACGGCCGGCTACTGCATGGACTTCACCGCCACGCACGCGCAACAGCAGCCCCTCGCGCGGAAAGTCGCCGTCCGCGAGGAAGGGGGTTCCTGGCACTGGTGCCTTGACGAGCAGTACTGGCCGGTCGGACACATGGGGGGACAGCAGGCATGAGGTACGACAGCATCACGGAGGCCATCGGGAACACCCCGCTGGTCCTGATCGACCCGGCCGTACACGGCCTGCGCAACATCGATCTCTACGCGAAGCTGGAGATGCTCAACCCCTTCGGTTCACTGAAGGACCGGGCCGCCTGGAACATGGTCCGCGACGGCCTGCCCGGCGCCGAGGAGCGCGGCGAGACGATCGTGGAGCTGTCCAGCGGGAACACCGCCAAGGCCCTGGCCCTCATCGCGGGCATGCACGGGCTGTCGTTCAAGAGTGTCACCAATCGCATGCGCATACCGGAGGTCAGGGACCTGCTCCTGCTGCTGGGCGCCGAAATCGAGGAGCTGCCCGGCCAGACCGAGTGCCTCGACCCGACCAATCCCGACGACCCGCTGACCCTCTTCCACCAGCGGCTGAGCCGCCCCGACGGTGCCCACTTCCACACGGACCAGTACTTCAACGCCCGTAACACGCAGGCGCACGCCTCGGGCACCGGCCCGGAGATCATCGCGGATCTGGACGACCGGGCGCCCGACTGGTTCATCGCCTGTGTGGGCACCGCGGGATCGTCCTCGGGGGTGGCCAGGGCCCTGCGGGCGCGGGACCCCGGGGTGAGCGTCGTCGGCCTGGTCGGGCAGAAGTCGGACTTCATCCCCGGCATCCGCAACGCCGACGAGGTGCAGCAGGTCGGTCTCTTCGACCCGGCCACGTACGACGCGATCGAGCCGGTGAGTGCCGACGAGGCCATCGACGGGATGCTGACGCTGGTCCGCCGCTGCGGGATGCTCGCGGGGCCGACGGGCGGGGCCGCGTACCACGGCGCCGTACGGCATCTGCGCCCGCTCGACGCGGCGTTGCCGGCCCGAAGGACGGCCGTCTTCATCGTCTGCGACCGGGCGGAACCCTACCTCGGCTATCTGCGGCAACGCCGGCCGGAGCTGTTCGGCCGGCCTCCGTCGAGGAACTCGGTGGCGTCCCTGAGCGGCGCCGAGGTGCGCGGCGCATCGGTCATCGACGCTCACGACGCGCAGAAGTGGATCGAGGCACAGCGCCCGCTGGTGATCGACCTGCGCGGCCCGTTCGCCTACGCGGCCCTCCACATCGACGGCTCGGTCAACATCGTGGACGAGATTTTCGACGAACTCCTGCGTGGGGGACTGCCCTTCAGCAAGAGCCGGCCGGTTCTGCTGGCCTGTCCGGTCGGTGAGAAGTCCGCCCGGTACGCGGCACTCCTGACGCGGATGGGCCATCCGGACGTACGGAGCCTGGCCGGCGGGATCATCGCCTGGCGGGACGCGGGCGCACCTCTGGTGCGTGAGTGAGATGACCGACCCTCTCGACGACATCTCCGAGCTCGCCGCCTGGCAGCTTCCGCTGCGCGCCCAGTTCCCGATCATCGCCGCGCATCCGGAACTGGCCTACCTGGACAGCGCGGCCACGGCCCAGAAGCCGCAGGCCGTGCTGGACGCGGTGCAGGACTACCTCGTCACCTCCAACGCCAACGCGGGCCGGGGCTCGTACCCCTGGGCCAACACCACGACCGCTCTGGTGGAACGCACCCGCGATCAGGTCAAGGAATTCCTGGGTGATCCGGATCCCGGGCGGTCGACGGTGCACTTCACCAGCGGCGCCACCGAAGGGTTGCGCACGGTGGCACGGGACTGGCTGGCCGGCCTGCTCGGCGACGGTGACGAGATCGTCGTCCCGTTCGCCGACCATCAGGCGAACCTGTCCCCGTGGCTGGAGGTGCGGGAACTCCTGGCGCGCCAAGGGGTCCGGATCGTCGTCCGGGAGCTGCCCCGTCAGGCGGGTTCCGGTGACTACGATCCCGCGGCCCTGGCCGGGATCGTCGGTCCCCGTACCCGGTTCGTGGCCGCCACCCACGTGCACCACGTGTACGGCGTCGACCTGAACGTGGACCGCGTACGGCGGGTGGTCGGGCCGGAGGTGCCCATCTGCCTCGACGCCGCGCAGAGCGTCGGCCACCTTCCGTTCTCCGTGGCCGACCTCGACGTGGACTTCGTGGTCTTCTCCGGCCACAAGGCGCTGGCCCTGCCGGGCACCGGCGCGGTGTGGGCCCGCGGCCGGCGAGGGCCGGAGTTCCGCCCCGGCGGCTGGTCGGGCACACCGAACACGGTCGGCGTCGCCAGCCTGGCGGCGGCGCTCGACTGGCTGGACGCCGCCGGCGTCGACCGGATCGAACGCTGGACGGTGGCGCTCACGGCCCGGCTGACCGATGGACTGAGCAGGATGGGCGCCTACGAGGTCCTGGGCTGCCGATCGAGCCTTGCGGCCGGATCGCAGGTTCAGCGGCGCCGGAGCCTCGTGACGTTCCGGCATCGCGGGGTCAACGCGCACGACCTCGGCTTCATCCTCTACAGCCATGGCTTGATGGTGCGGTCCGACGGCCACTGTCAGGCGGGCGCGGGCGAGAAGGAGGGCTCGGTGCGGGTGAGCCTCCACGTGCACAACACACCTGAGGAGATCGAAGGGCTGCTCTCCACCCTCGCCAGTCTGCAATGATTTCCATTAACGGAATGAGTCGTGGCGACGGAGGCAACTCGATCCACCATGAGCATGAGCACGGCGACGGCCACCCGCTGGGTGGAGCGCTGGGAACGCCAGCAGCAGCGGTACGCGGTCGACCGCGAGGAGAGGTTCGAGGTCATCACCGACCTGGTCGAGCACGTGACACACGGCCGGCACGCACCACTGGTGCTCGACCTGGGAAGCGGACCGGGCTGCCTGGCGGCACGGATCGCGGACCGCATTCCGGCCGCCGAAGTCCTGGCGATCGACGCGGATCCGCTGCTCCTGGAGCTGGGCAGCGCCCACTACGGCGCCGCCCTGCGCTACGTGGAGGCGGTGATCGGCGAGCCCGGCTGGCTCGACGCGCTCGCGCTGGACCGGCCCGTGGACGCGGCGGTGTCGACCACGGCCTTGCACTACCTGGGGACGGAGACCCTGCGGCGGGTCTACCGGGAACTGGCCGGCCGCCTGCGCCCCGGCGGCATCCTCATCAACGGGGACCACATCAGCCCGGACTCCACGAAGGTCTCCGAACTCGCCCTGGACATCGGGCGCCGCCACGCCGAGCGCAATGCGCTCTCCTCTCGCGAGGACTGGGAGTCCTGGTGGTCGAGCGCGGCTGCCGACCCTGAGCTCGCCCCCCTCCTCGCGGGGCGCGGTCACGACGGGCGGCCGCCCTGCGAGGGGAACGACCTGACCCTCTCCGGCCATGTCGCCCTGCTGCGTGACGCGGGATTCGAGCACGTGGGAGCCGTCTGGCAGGTGGGCCCCAGCCACGTCCTGGCCGCCGTCCGCTGAACACCGGACACGACGTCGGGGCCGTCGGCCGCAGTACGATCCTGCGGCCGACGGGCGCCCTTCCCGTATCCGTCCGTCCTGGTTACGCGGTCCCCGTCATGCGGGCGAACACGACCACGTTGCTGTCGTAGTAGTTCTTCTTCGGGTCGAATTCGCCGCCGCAGGTGACCAGGCGAAGGCCCGCGTGATCGAGATTCTTGTAGACCTCGAGCGTGGGGAACTCGGCCTTCGGGTATTCGGCGACCCGGTTCACCGTGAACGTGACCGTCTTGTTGTCCCGCCGGGTCACCTTGATGGTGTCACCGGCCTTCATCGTCTTCAGCTTCTCGAACACGGCCGCCGCGCCGTTCCACGTGACATGGCCTGCGATCACCGCCGGCCCCTGGGAGCCGGGGGTGGGCCCCGGCTCGTACCAGCCCGCGAGACCGGGGTTCTTCGGAGTCTCCATCGTTCCGTCCTGGTTCAGCCGCAGCGTCTCCAGGGTGCTGGAAACGCCGAGGGACGGAATCGTGATCTTCTGGGGCTCCGAACGGGCGAGGGCGGCCTCGGCCGGGCCCGTACCGCTCTGGGCCCCGCCCTCGGACGATGTGCCGTTGCCGCCGGCGGGGGCCTTGCCGGCAGGAGTGCCTGCGACGCCGCCGCCGGCCGGTGTCCCGCTCTGCGGGGCTTGCCCCTGCGGGGCGGGCGGCGGCGCCCCCTTGTCCTGGCCGGCGCACCCCGCGAGGAGCAACGCGGCCAAGACGGCGGCGGCCAGGGGACCCGTGCTCCGACGGCGGCGAGGCCACCCCGCGGACACCGTAGGTGCGGAGACCGGCGTGCACTTCACGCGCCGCCCCCGGGGGTCTCCGTACGGCCGGGGACCACAACGGCCCGCCTCCGCGCTGCGGCGATCACGCCCGCCATCGCCGCGTACACGACGACTGCCGCACCGGCCGTCGTCGCGATCGGCAGCGCCGCGCTCTGCGGGGAACCGCCGCCGGTCTCGATGCCGCCGACCGGAACGGACCCCACGGCCGCGCCCTTGACCTCTCCGCAGTTGGTCGGCGCCGTGGCCTCCTGGGGCAGCTTCGGATCGAGCTCGCTCTTGCCGGCGCCGTCGAAGTCGTACTTGCCGTTGTCGTTGCGGTCGATGCCGTGCTGTACGACGTGCAGGTCCTTGATGTGGTCGACCACGTCCTGACCGACGGCGATCGTCCGCTCGTAGGAGATCTTGCCCTGCTTGTCGGCGACGGGCATGCGGTCCACGGCGAGGCCGCTGGCCGCCTTCGTGTCCCCGGACGTGGTGAGCGAGATGTTGATGTCGCCGTAGTCGACGGTGGCCTCGGTGTTGTTGAGAATCCCGTCGCGGTTGGTGTCGTCGCTGGCATCCGGGCAGTGGAAGTCGTGACCCTTGGTGGAGCCGTGCAGATGCTGAGCCGACGGCTGTCCGGGCACCATGCCCTCGGACTCTATTTGCACGGTCAGCTGGTTGCCCTTGAGATTGAGCATGACGGTGCCTCGGGAACCGGATTCGTTCAGCTGCGCCAGGTCGATCTGGTACGCCTTCCCACCCTCGGCGAGAGCTGGACCTGAAAGGCCCAGCGTCAGGAACACGGCGGCGGGCACGGTGGCTAGTACCACGAGACGGCGACCAGCGCGCTTGACTATCACATTCACTCCTGTTCCATGGATTCCCGGGGAGGGAATCGCAGATCGTACGGGGGTGGAATGATTCCCGGAGAGGGATCTCGCTGTTTCTTCGAGGCATCGACGCCATGGGATTGGTGCTCGTTCGAAGCGTTTTCCCGACGGCCGGCATCCTGGACCCGAGCAGTGAAGCGCTTCGGAATCGAGAGCCGGGCCGGTCATGGACGATCCCGGTCGGCCGGTCGTCGCCACCCACCACGAGAAATCGGTCGTCCGCTGGTTACGCGGCTGCCCATGTCGCGGTCGACAGCGGTCCACCGGTCATCCAGATGCGTGCCACGCTCTCTGCGAGCAGGGGGGAACGGGCCGCCGCGCAGAGCATCTCCGAAAGCACGAGAATCCCGCGTGCCGTGCACTTCGCATCGCTGTTCCGATGCAACCAGATGACCGCATTGATCAGGGGACGGCGCCCGAGGGGGAGGATGGTGCGCCGCGCATCGGCCGCCGCCTCCAGGGCGGGGCATCCTCCGTCGAACGGCAGGGCCGCCGCTCGGGGGATGCCCGGGGGTACGACCGAGTCCCGCACGTGACGGAAGTACGCTTCGGGCGGGGCCTGTCCGTCTTCGAAGGTGTTGCGAAATCCGACGATCCGCACGGCCGAGTCGCCCGAGTTCTGCGGGCGGAACTCGACGTAGAGCTCGATGGACAGGCCTCTCAGCCGAATGTTCACGGGGAGGTATCGCACTCTCCCCTCCCCGCCTCCCGCCTTCCTGGGAAATCGCGGCGCCTCCGCTGCTCTGGACCGGATGGCGGAGACGAGGAGCCGGTACTCCTCCACCGACGCGTCCTCCACGGAAAACGACATGGGTTCCAGTACGACGGAATCCGTCAGGTGGAGGAGTTCGCAACTCGGACTCCCGGGAGGATCCCCGACCACAGCCGGTTCGACCCTGTTGTATTGGCGCGCCACACCACCACCGCCTTCGACATGACCCCGATCGACGACGGCTCTCATCATCCGTGTCGCCGGGCCTGGTTAGGTCGAGTTCTTTCTAGCCCTTCCTTCGGCGGCGGAGCGAATACTTGCCCTCTGATGCTAAGAACTCACGGGGAACTCCAGGCGGTCGTCGACCTGCGGAGCCTGCGCACCGGCCGCGGCTGCGCCCCGCCGCCCGGCGCCACTCCCCCCTGGGTGTGAGCCTTACGGCAGCGGTCTGCGCAAGGCGCTGCGCCCCTGCGCCCACGCAGCACGGATGTGGTCGGCGAGGCGGTCCTCCAGCAGAACGGTCGCCGCGCAGCCGAAGGCGATGTCGGCCTCCAGGGCGGGCTCGTCCGTGAGGAGCCCGCCGATCACCTCGTGGCGTACGACCTGTTCGTGGACGGCGTCGGCCTCCACGTGTTCGGCGTAGAAGTGCTCGGCCGCGGGTCCCGCACCGCAGCGCCGCATGGCCTTGGCCAGGCGCCTGGACCCGGGTGACGACGTGACCTCGACGCAGGCGAAGTGACCGACGAGAGCGCCTCGCAGGGCGCGGTGGAGCCCGAAGAGGGACATCAGGTTCACGGTGGCGAGGAGGGGCGCGGGCGCGTGGTCCAGGTACCGGCCGTAGGCGGGATCGAGGCCGAGGTCGGCCATGAGGTCGGCGAAGAGCCGTGCGTGGATCCGGTCGGCGCGGCCGGCGCCGAACTCGTCGTATTCGATGGCGACCATGGCGGCCTTGGCCCGCCCGGTGAGGCGGGGGATGACCCAGGCGTGCGGGTCGGCTTCCTTGAGGTGGTAGAGGGAGCGCAGGGTCGCGTACTCGCGCAGCTGCCACAGTTCCCCGTCGGTTTCGAGGTGGCGGCTGAGGCTTCCGGAGAGGTCTACGGGCTCCACCAGGAGCGGCCCGAAGGCGTCCTCGACCGTCCGGGGGGCGTCGGACAGCCCGGTGTGCAGGGCGTCGAGGAAACGGGCTTCCACAGCCTGGCGCAGCCGCAGCAGGTCAGGGTCCCACTCGCGTGCGTCGTCCACCCCGTCGAAGCCGCGATAGTGCAACTCGTACAGCAGGTAGAGGGCGAGCTGGAGGTCCTCGCCCCACGGGTCGGCCGCGCGCACGGCCGCGGTGGAGTACCGCGGCGTGCCGCCTGAGCGCAGGGCCTCCGTCACGGCGCGGGACAAGTCGCCACGCCCTTCGACCAGGCGGGGGGCGGCAGCGGTGGCCGCCGGGCTCGGGCTGGGAACGGGCATCACAGGTTCCTGTCCTCGGTCGGCGTGGTTCGCTCGCGGGGGCGGTGGCTGGTGTCGCACCACGGATACGTACGACTGCGACGGCACGTGCACACGGCCGCCGCGAAGCGGTCGGACCGGGCGACCGTCCCGTCGTCCAGAACGATTTCGACGGGGCCCTCGACGAGGACCGGCCCCTGCGGGTCCACCCACACCCGGCGGGCGGGCACGGCCGCGAACGCGGGGCACCGGTCGCCGTCAGAGATTCCGGGCACGGATGACCACCAGCTCTTCCCACTGCTCGGCTTCGCTCGCGAACCCCTGCTGCTCCAGCCAGCCCCGTCGCGAACGCAGGACCGGGCCCCAGGGGACGGACACCTTCGCCGTGATCTCCGCGGCCAGTCCCGCCCCGGCCAGCCGGTCCACGGTCGCCTGAGGCCCACACATGCCCGAATGCACCATGAGCAGAACACCGCCGGGACGCAGCAGAGCCGGGGTGGTCGCACAGATCCGGTCGATCATCATGCGCCCGTCGGGACCTGCGTCCCAGGCTCGGGCAGGGCCACGCGAGGGCAACCGCACCCCCGGAGCAGGCACGTACGGTGGGTTGGAGACGACCAGATCGAAGCGTCGGCCGGCGGTGCGTGCCGCGAAGTCGCCGTGCAGCACGCGGAGGGGAAGCCGGTGGAGCAGGGCGTTCAGGCGCGCCGTCACCACCGCGGGCCAGGAGACGTCGACCGCCGTGACCCCGGCGCCTCTGCGTGCGGCGTGCAGAGCCAGGGCGCCGGTCCCGGTGCCGATTTCCAGGACTTCCGTACCAGGCCCGAGCTGCTCGTGGGCGAGTGCCTCGGCGAGCAGGCAGGTGTCCGCCTGGGGGCGGTAGACGCTCGGGAGGGCGACCAGTGCGCCGGACAGCCTTCCCGGGGTCAGAGCCGTACTGGACATCGCGTACCTCCGAGGTGGAAGCTGCACGCCGTGCAGGCCGCCTCCGCTGACGGCATGCTGCGACTGCCCCCAAGAGGGCCCCCCATTCGGGTTTCCCGCGATCTTCGGAGCATCAGACGTAACCCCGCCCGGTCGGGACGGCCGCGAATGCCCGCTCTTCGCAGAGTGCCGCGCCCCCGAGGTGCGCAAGGACTTCAGGGGGAGTTGCGGAGTCCGTCGTCGGCGCGCCCGCCGGCCCCCAGCAGGCCCGTGGCCTCGAAGGGGGTGGCACGCTCGAGGCGGGGCAGTTCGGTGCGTGCGAGGCGGGTGACCAGGGGCGGCAGGGCAGCGCGGGCCGGCTGGACGGCACGCAGCCAGGCGGGCACGTAGACGGTAGCCCTGCGGCGCTCCACCGCGGTCGCCAGCCGGTCCGCGACGTACTCGGCCGGGTACACCTTGCGCGCGGGCGGCGGCATGTGGGCGCGCAGCTCCCGCAGGACGGCATGACGGTCCGCGTCCCGGATCATGTCGGTGTCGGTCCAGTTGATGTAGGCGATTCCCACGCCGACGCCATGGGGCGAGAGCTCGGCGCGCAGGGCGTGGGCCATGGACTCGACGCCGGCTTTGGAAGCGCAGTAGGCGCTCATCAGCGGCGACGCCCCCATGGAGGCCAGGGAGGCGACCTGGAGGTAATAGCCGCGGGTGTCGAAGAGGTCCGGCAGGAAAGAGCGCAGGGTCACCGCGCTGCCGATGAGATTGACCTCGACGACGCGGCGCCAGGTGCGCGGGTCGGAATCGGCGAACCGTCCGCCTTCGGCGATGCCGGCGTTCCCCACCACCACGGACGCCGGCCCGAGGCGGGCCCGAACGTGGCGGGCGGCGTCCGCCATGGCCGCGTCATCGGTTACGTCGACGTGCCAGCAGGCGGCTTCGTTGCGCAGTGTCCCGGCCAGGTGCTCCAGCCGCCTACCCTCCAGGCCCAGCAGGGCCAGCCGGGCGCCCCGGTCGTCGAAAGCCCGGGCGAGCGCGGCTCCCACTCCCCGAGCCGCGCCCGTCACCACCACCGTGCGGCCCACGAGGGGCTGAGCGCGTGTCCGCATGCTCACTGTGCCTCCGCCCATCTGCGTACGCCGGCCTGCACGGGCCGGCCGCAAGGCCGCCCGTACTTCCGGCATGTGCCCCCGGGTGGTCGCGGGTCAGTCGGTCGGCTCCTGGGGCTTGGCGTTGCCCGGGCCGGCTGCGGGCCGCTCGCCCTCCTCGCTGCCCCCCTTCTCGGGGCCGTCGGGGCCGTCGGGGGCGTTGCTCCGGGGTCCGGCCGCGGCGTCCGGGATGTCGGGGGCGCCCGGCCCGACGGGGGGCAGGTCAGGTGTGACGGCGTCAGGCTTCTCGGGTACAGGGTCCGGAAGTTCAGGCTCCGGCGGGGCACTGTGCATGGCAACTCCTTGCACGCGGGGTCGGACAGGACAGCCGGGGGACGACAGGGTGAAATTCCTGCCGTCCTTCCTCCTTCGCCTGCCCCGCCCTCGGCACCTCACTCGCGCAACTCACGCGACTCACGCGAGTGACTCGCGCAAGGGGCAACCGACATGGACGGCGGCGCCGTGACCGGAGGGTGGCGCCGGCGAACGGCCCTCGGCGACGGCGCCCGACCGCGACCGCTCAGACACGCCCTACCCTGCGCTGCGCTTGCCGGGCGGGTCCTGGGGGTCCACCCCTGTGTAGGCGGAAGCGTCCTTGCTTCCGCTCGGACGCCCGGACCGGCCCTGCGGTCCGAGGTCGTGCATGCCCTGCTCGTCGGAGCCCTTGCTCTGCTCCTCCCCGCGCTTGCTCTGGCTCTTCACCGGCTTGCCGTGGGGGTCGCCCGCCTCTTCCTTGGACACCGTTCGGCCGGGGCCCTTGGACGGGGCGTACTCGTCCGGGTGGAAGGAACGGTGGGCGCTCGGATTCTCCTGCTGACTCGTCGCGTCCACGTCCGGCGACCAACCGTGCTGCTCCGTGCCCTCGTGGCGGCTGGGGCCCTCGCCGTGCTTGGGGTGCGATGACTTCGGCTGCTTCGTCATTCCTCGCCTGCTATCTGTCTCGGGTGGGACGCATGGGTATATACGCCCGTACCGGTGGTAATGACATCGTCCCACCATTTATGCGGACGGTCGCGTCGTAGGGCAGCCGTATGGAAGGGGACTCCCGCGGCCTGCCCCACCTGGAGCGGCGTACCGGTGGGACAGGGCGCAGCCGTGTCACGGGTTGAAGAGGACCTTGACGGCGCCGTCCTGCTTCTTCTGGAACATCTCGTATGCGTCCGGAGCCTCTTCGAGGGGCAGGCGGTGCGTGGCGAAGTCGTCCACGCCGAGCGGATCTCCGTCGGTGAGCAGCGGAAGGATGTCGTCGACCCAGCGCCGTACGTTGGCCTGGCCCATGCGCAGGGTGAGCTGCTTGTCGAACACGGTCAGCAGCGGCAGCGGATCCACTGCGCCGCCGTACACCCCGGACACGGAAACGGTGCCGCCGCGACGCACGAGGTCGATGGCGGTGTACAGCGCGGAGAGCCGGTCGATCCCGGCGCGTTTCATCATGGTCGCGGCGAGGGCGTCGGGCAGGAGGGTGGTCACGCCCTGTGCGGCGGCGGCGACGCGGCTGCCGTGGGCTTCCATCCCCACGGCGTCGACGACGGCGTCGGGACCCCGGCCGCCGGTCAGATCGCGGACGGCGTCCACCAGGTCCTCACCGCTCTGCCGGACGTCCAGGGTGTGGAAACCGCGCCCACGGGCCCGGTCCAGGCGTTCCGGAACGAGGTCGATGCCGATGACCGTATCCGCACCCCGGTGGGCGGCGATCCGGCAGCTCATGTCGCCGATCGGCCCCAGGCCCAGCACGGCGATGCTGCCGCCCTGCGGTACGTCCGCGTACGCGACCGCCTGCCAGGCCGTGGGCAGCACGTCCGACAGGTAGACGAACCGATCGTCGGGCGGCCCCTCCGGAACCCGGATGGGGAGGGTGTTGCCGAAGGGGACCCGCAGGTACTGGGCCTGGCCGCCCGGCACCTGCCCGTAGAGCTTCGTGTAGCCGAAGAGCGACGCACCGGTGCCGTGCTCGTGGACCTGCGTCGTCTCGCACTGGGACTGCAGGCCCCGGGCGCACATGTAGCAGGTCCCGCACGAGATGTTGAAGGGGACCACCACCCGGTCCCCCGGCTTCAGCTCCGTGACCCCGGGCCCGACCTCTTCGACGATGCCCATGGGCTCGTGGCCCAGGATGTCGCCGGCATCGAGGAACGCGCCGAGGACTTCGTAGAGGTGCAGGTCGGAACCGCACAGGCCGGTCGTCGTGATCTTGACGATGATGTCGTCGTCTGCGCGGATGACGGGGTCGGGCACGGTGTCGACGCGTACGTCCCGCTTGCCGTGCCATGTGAGTGCCCTCATGATGCCTTGCCTCCTTGCCGACTGTCCTCGTCCGTTCTGTCAGTCCTGTCTGTCAGTCCGTGTCTGTCAGTCCGTGCTGCCCCGTGCCCCCAAGGTGCGCGTGCCCCAGGCCCTGCCGACGAACCGGAGTGGGCGGGCTTTCCTCTTTTGCGTGCCTGACATCCACCCCACCCGTTCTCACCGGCCCCCCGCCGGAGAAGGGGGACCTGTCGCGGGCGCGGCCGCGGTGACGGCTCGTGCCCCCGCCCTCAGGAGGGCCCGAGCTCTGACCGCAGTTCGCCGAGGAACCGGGCCAGCGCACGGACACCGAGGCGAAGTGCCTGGATCTCCACCCTCTCCTCGGGGCCGTGCCAGCGGTCCCCGGGCAGGCCCGTCCCGAAGAAGAGCACGGGCGCGTCGCAAGCGCGCGCGAGCTGCGCGGCCGGGGTGGCCCCGCCGTTGCCGATGTGCCGCGCCGGAGCCCCGTACGCATGGCCGACCGCCCGGGTCAGAGCCGCCAGGGCGGGATGATCCGGCGGCGTTCGATACGGGTCCGAGATGGTGGAGGAGACCTCCAGGGCGTAGGTGAAGCCCGGTCGACGGTGCCCGTCCAGCCAACTGCGCAGCTGGTCGGCTACCTGATCGGCACGCTGGTCCGGTACGAGCCTGAGCAACACGTCAGCGGCCGCCTCCGCCGGGATGAGTCCGAGCGCGGGCGCATCGGTGCGGCCGGCCGTGAGCCGGGCGACCTCGACGGAAGGCCGGGCCCACAGGCGCTCCGGCACCGTGAACCCCTCTTCACCGACGGCCTCGAACGTACCCGTGTCGGCCAGCCAGGCCGGCAGGTCGAAGGGCATCGTGTCCAGCGTCGTGCGCAGGTGCGTGCCCGGGTCGGCCACCGCATCGTAGAAACCCGGCAAGGTGATCCGGCCGGACTCCTCGGTCAGAAGCCCGAGCAACCTGCAGAGCTCGAAGGCCGCGTTCGCCGCAGCGCCGGACACCGCCCCGCTGTGGATGTCGCGCTGGGCACCACGGACGGTGAGGGTGGCGGTGACCGACCCGCGGACCACCCCGCAGACGGTCGGCTCGTCCAAGGACCAGAGCATGGAGTCGGAAATCATGACCACGTCCGCGTCCAGGTCGTCGGCATGCTCGGCCAGCAGATCCGCCAGGTGCACGGAACCGATCTCCTCCTCCCCCTCGATCAAGTACTTCACCGTGACGGTGGGGGCGGCGCGCTCCACGAGATGCGTGCGCAGAGCCCACAGGTGGCACATGATCTGCCCCTTGGCATCGGACGCGCCCCGGCCGTACAGGCGGTCGTCACGCCCGAGCGGTGAGAAGGGGGCGGTGACCTGCCATTCGGAGGGGTCGGCCGCGTGTACGTCGTGGTGGCTGTAGACCAGCAGGACCGGCGCGTCGGCGTCGGCGGCCGGCCGGCAGCCGTAGACGGCCGGCAGGCCGTCCGTTTCCCATACCTCCGCGCGGGGGAAACCGTCCCGCCGCAGGGCTTCCGCCAGCCACCGGGCGGAACGCCGTACGTCATCCGCCCGGCCAGGATCGGACGAGACGGACTCGATGCGCACCCAGTCGGCCAGCTCGGCCACGGCGTCCTGCCCGGGCATGCCGACGAGTTCCACGGAGGTACCTGCGGCGCTCATGCTCGGCGACTGCCCGGCGTCACACGGTCCAACCGTCTCCTCCACCGGCTCCGGACAAGGCGGCCGGCGACGTCGATCCGGTGCGCTCATTGCTCCATGCGGCGTTGGTCCGCCTCGCTCCATGCCCGGGTGTCACGCGGTTGGACGTAAGGCTCCTCGTCAGCGGGCAGACCGCCGGCGATCGCCCGCTGGCGGGCCAGTTCCGCGTCGAACTCCAGGCCCAGGAGGATCGCGAGGTTGGTGATCCACAGCCAGACCAGGAAGACGATCACGCCGGCGAGCGTGCCGTACGTCTTGTTGTAGGAGCCGAAGTTCGCGACGTAGAACGCGAAGCCGGCCGAAGCGATCATCCAGATCACCAGGGCCAGGAAGCTGCCGGGGGTCACCCACCTGAACCCGCGCCCCTTGGCGTTCGGCGCAGCCCAGTACAGCAGCGCGATCATGATCGTGACGAGGAGCACCAGGACCGGCCACTTGGCGATCGACCACACCGTCAGCGCACTGTCACCGACGCCCAGGGCGGCGCCGGCCTGCTCTGCCAGGCCGCCGGTGAAGACGACGATGAGTGCACTGGCGCAGGCGAGGATCATCAGGGTGACGGTGAGTGCGAGGCGCAGCGGCAGCACCTTCCACACCGGGCGGCCCTCGGGCATGTCGTAGACGGCGTTCGAGGTGCGGATGAACGCCGCGATGTAGCCGGAGGCGGACCACACCGCGACGACCAGCCCCACGATCGCCACCAGCGAGCCGACACCGGCGTTGCCCTGCAGCTGCTGCACCGCGTTGCTGATCACGTCCCGGGCGGAGCCCGGTGCCAGCCTCCGCAGGTTGTCCAGGACCCGCTGCGTCGTCGACTCGCCCGCGATGCCCAGCAGGGACACCAGCACCAGCAGGGCCGGGAAGAGCGCAAGCACGCCGTAGTAGGTCAGCCCTGCGGCCCGGTCGGCCAGCTCGTCGTCCTTGAACTCCTTCAGGGTGCCGCGCAGCACCCCTTTCCAGGAACGCTTGGGCAGGTCGGTGAGCTGGTCGGGCGCTCGTTCCTCCACCTGCTCGCCGGGGCCCGCCACGGCCTGCCGACCGCCGTCCACCCGCTCCGGTTCACCGTCGTGGTCCTGCTTCGGTATGGGCTTCATGGTGTGCGGCTCTCCACCTCGGCGCCATTCATGCCAGGGCACGCGACGCCGTGCAGGGAACGTTTGGAATCGCGCGCAGCGTGCATAAGCGAGCTGACACCGACCTCCCAGCGCAAGGCAGGAGACGCATTATGGGCATCATCGCTTGGATCCTCATCGGGCTGCTGGCCGGCCTCATAGCCAAGGCGCTCATGCCGGGCAAGGACCCGGGCGGAATCATCATCACCGCCCTCATCGGCATCGCAGGAGGCCTGCTCGGCGGCTGGCTCGGCAAGGTCATCTTCGGCGTGGACTCCATCGACGGGTTCTTCGACCTGTCCACCTGGATCGCCGCCATCATCGGATCCCTCATCCTCCTGGCCCTGTACCGCCTCGTCGCCGGAAACCGGCACTCCCACCGGCACGCCTGACGCAGGGCGGCGGGCCGCACGGTCCACCGCGAACGGCTCCCCCTCACGAGCTGCGAGGGGGAGCCGTTCGTTTCGCCCCATGGGCGACCGCCGGACACGCCCGTGCCCCTCGGACGTCCACAAGGCGGAGCGCCTTTACAGTTCGAACCGTGAATGATCCGGAAGCGCAGTTCCTGGCCGCCGTGGGCTCCGTGCTGCAGGAAGCAGGATTCGCCCCCGCCGCAGCCGGTACGGAAGGCGTCCATGTGATCCAGCACGCCCGCGGCGCCATGGTCGGCTGGATGCCCGAGGAGATCCAGCGCTTGCGGGGGCGGGTACGGCGCCGCGGCCCCCGCCGCACCCGGACCGGCACGCGCAATGACCTGCCCGGGCTGCGCCGCGCCTTCGGGCTCGCCCTCGCCTCAGCCTTCCGTCATGCCGGCTTCGCCGTCGAGGAGCGCGGCGACGAGTGGCTCCTGGTCATCAACCCCACCCACCAGCCCGAACTCTGAGTCGCGGAGGTACGGCGGTGCGGCGGAGGGGATCAGAGCCTGGTCCTCCGCCGCGAGCACCTCAGGCGGGGGCGGAGCGGATCTCCGGCTGTTCGCCGGGTGCGCTCAGCCGGAGATCTGCTTGCGGCCGGACTCGCCGCCGATGCTGATCTTGCGGGGCTTGGCCCGCTCGGCGATCGGGATGCGCAGGGTCAGGACACCCGCGTCGTAGTCGGCTTCGATGTGTTCGGTGTCGAGGGTGTCGGCCAGCATGAGCTGGCGGGAGAAGACGCCGAGGGGCCGCTCGGAGAGTTCCATCTGCACGCCGTCGGACTTGTCGGTGGGCCGGCGCTCGGCCTTGACGGTCAGCATGTTCCGCTCGACGTCGATGTCGATCGCCTCGGTGCTCACGCCGGGGAGGTCGAAGGCGATCACGTACACGTCGCCCTGGCGGTAGGCGTCCATCGGCATCACGGACGGCTTCGACCACGTGCCCGAGGCACCGGACAGCTGCTGGACGATCCGGTCCATCTCGCGGAACGGGTCAGTGCGCATCAACATCGCGAAACACCTCCAGTCGGTTCAGGCAGGAACTGCCCATGCGCTTCAACGTGCTTCCGTTGTAACATGTCATCGGAACGATGACAAGCAGGACGTCACCCTTAGGATGACGAGCAGGAAAGACATCGAATCGATGACATGCAGGGGCTGAATCTGCGCTGAAGGCTGCGGAGGGGCGCCGCACCGCCTGGGGTCTGCCGCCAAAACCGCTGCTCCCGCGTGACTTCCGGCCTGCGGGGGCACGCGGAGGCCGACGCGTGCACACTGGCAGAACAACGCGCACCAGGGAGGCCGGATGAGCTGGGCATCATGGACCACCCGGGGGATCTTCGCCGGACGGAACGGGGTCGAGACCGGCGAGGCGGGCCCCGTCTTGACCGGTGAGCTCGACGTCCACACCACCTGGACCGAGGTCGACGGTCTGGCACACGTCACGGTGCAGTACAGCGGCGCCTCCGACTGGCTCCCGCTCGTGGGCAGCCCCGTACCGTGCCCCAGTGAGGACGCGAGCCGCGCCCTGCACGACGCGGTCATCCACGCCATACGGGGCGGAGCGACCCTCCCACTGAACGCCGGCACGGTTCTCCCCGACCCCGCTGTCACGAAGAGACCACGCCCCGCCTGATCAGATCTCGGACCGCACACCATGCGGAGAACGGGCCCCCGTCCACCGCCGACGAGGCGCCCGATACGGAATGGGCCGTACTCTTACCGCCGGTGCGTCAGCGGCCGAGGGCCTGCTTGAGTTCGGCCTTGTCCATCTTCGAACGGCCCTCGATGCCCCGCTGCTTGGCCTCGTTGTACAGCTGCTCCTTCGTGGGGCCCTGCGAGCCGCTGTGGGAGCGCTGTCCACCACGCTTCGAGGACGACATGTCCTGCAGGGAAGACCGGCTCGCGGTCTTCGACTCGCCGGCGCGGGCGCGTTCCTTGTTGACGGTGCGTGCTGCGATCTCTTCGGCACGCTCGGTGCTCTCGCCGCGCTGCTCGGCGCTCTCCTTGATGTGTTCGTACTGGCGTTCACGCTTGGGGCTGGAACCACGAGGCATGATGACTCACTCCCTGGTCGTACGTGGGATCGACGTGGTGGCCGTGCGCCACCAGGTCCGCCCTGCGCCTTCCCCTCTCGAGTCACCTCATTCAGGGGTTCTCACCTGCTGGAGAGGTCCGCACGCCGGTGAGTTCCCGCCGGAGCGAGGTCATCACTCCGAGTCGTCTCGAGCGAGGCGGAGGGCCAGTTCCTGCAGGATCAGCTCGGTCTCGGGCTCGAAGCCCGTCGCGTCGTATGCGTCGGCGACCGCCTCGAAAGCGGCGATGAAACCACTCACCAGGGCGCTCAGCGGGGCGGACAGCTGGTCCAGGAGGGCGCCGCCGACCTCTTCCGCAGAGGCGCCGGCCGGGACCGCGAACTGCTCGGGGATGGTCTCCCCCAGGAGTTCGGAGACGAGGCCCTCCTCGACTCCCCCACGCAGAGCGGTCAGCGCGGCAATGGCCTTGAGTTTGATCTCGTTCTCGGTCATGGCCCGACCCTACGAGTGGGGGTGGCCACCATGACGGATTTGCCCTCATATCGCATGTTCGCCCCCAATGCGGGTAAAGGCTTGATTGGCGTCGCCACGCCCGTGCTGGGCGGCGCTTGGAGGTGAGAGGCGTGGGCGCAGGCAAGAAGATCAAGAACGTTGCGAAGTCGACCAAGGGCAAGGCGAAGGAGACCACGGGGAAGGCTGTCGGGAACGAGAGCCTGGAGATGAAGGGGCGGGGCGAGCAGATCGCAGGTGATGCCAAGCAGGCCGGTCAGAAGGCGAAGGACACACTCAAGCACTGACACCGCCCCTGCGGGGGCGGGAGAGGCCGGCAGGAGACGCTCCTGCCGGCCTCTCCTCCTGCTCAGCTCAGATACCGGGTACCGGGGCAGCGTGCGGGAGGGCCGACAGGAGGTGCACTCCCGTCGGCCCTCGATGCCGGCCTTCTCTGAAGGGCCCGGCCCAGAGGCCCGGCCCGGATCAGGCAGGTTGCCTGCGGCGTCGGCGAGGACGCACTTCTTCCTCGTCCTCCTCGGGCTGTTCGGCCTCCTCTTCCTCCGCCTCCTCGTCTTCGGGCCCTTCGTCTTCGGGCTCGTCGGAGTCGTACGTGTCGCCCTCCGCCTCGTCTTCGTTCTCGTACTCCGTCTCGTAGTCCTCGGGTTCTTCTCCGCTGTCGTCTTCGTCTGCGTATTCGTCCTCTGCCGCCTCTGCTTCGTCGCCCTGTTCGGCTTCCTCTTCGCCCTGTTCGGCTTCCTCTTCACCCTCCGGCTCTTCCTCGCCCTGGGCTTCCTCTTCCTCCAAGGCCTCCTCGTGCGTCACGACGACCTCGCCGTCCTGGATTTCGCCGCGCCAGCCCTCGGGCTCGTCCGTGGTGAGGGTGACGTAGCGCAGGAAGTTCTTCAGATCCAGGCGCAGGCGGCGGCCCTGCGCGCGCCAGATGTTGCCCGTCTTCTCGAACAGCCCGGACGGGGCGTACTCGACCACGATGACGATGCGGGTGAGCGACGGAGCGAGTTCGTGGAAGCTGACGCAGCCGCGAGTGGTTCCCTTGGCGCCCGATGAGGTCCACACGATGCGGTCGTCGGGTATCTGTTCCTGGACGGTTGCCTTCCAGGAGCGGGTGGAGGGGCCTACCTTCACTTTCCAGTCGCTGCTGGTCTCGTCGTCGCGTGAGACGTCGCGAACACCCTTGGCGAAGCTGCTGAAGTTCTCGTACTGGGTCCAGTGGTCATAGGTCGTGCGCAGAGGCAGTCCGACGTCGATCGCTTCGACGATGTTGACGACTTTGCCGCCGCTCTTGCGCCCTCGGCCCTTGCCGAAGGCTTGGGAGACGGTGTCGGTCACCTTGTCCTTCAGGTTGCCGAACTTCTGGCCGGCAAAGGCCTTCATTGGGGAGTCGCCCTGGAGGAGCCGGCCGCCGATTCCTGCGACGTCGGAGAGCTTGCCTCCGTTCTGGGCCACGTCGTAGAGCTGGTCGGTGATGTCTCCGAGTTTGTCGGTCGCCTTGTCGGCGAGCTGGTCCGCCTGGGCGGCGAGGAACCCGGAGAGTTCGTTCAGGAGCTGGTCCAGCCCCGACGGTTCCTTCGCGTTGGCGCGGTCTGAGGTTGCCATGGCCTACCCCTACCTCCGCGCGGACGGCTTGCGTGCCGCCGTCTTCTTCGCGGCCGTCTTGCGAGCGGGGCCGCGACCTGTGGTCTTCTTGGCGGCCGTCTTGCGGGCCGGGGTCCGCCCTGTCGACTTCTTGCTCGGCGCTGCCGTCGCGGACTTCTTGGCGGCCGTCTTGCGCGCCGGGGTCCGCCCTGTCGACTTCTTGCTCGGCGTCGCCGCGGTCTTCTTGGCGGCGCTCTTGGAGGGTGAGGCCTTGGAGGCGGCGCCCTTCCTGGCAGGTGTGGACTTGGCCGCGGACTTGGTGCCGGTGGCCTTGCCGGGCGCCGTCTTCTTGGCGGGGGCGGCCCGCTTGGCTGCGGTCTTCCGAGCGGGGGCGGCGGGCTTGGCTGCGCGACTGCGGGTCGGAGTCCGGGCCTGCCGACGCCGTGGCGGAGGCGCTTCTTCTTCCTCCTCCGGCTCTTCCTCGTCCGGCTCTTCCTCCTCTTCCTCCCCCGGCTCTTCCTCCTCCGGCTCCTCTTCCTCTTCCTCCTCCGGCTCCTCTTCCTCTTCCTCTTCCTCCGGCGCTTCATCCTCCTCGGCTTCGCCTTCGGGCTCCGCGCCTTCCTCCTCCTCGTCCTCTTCCGCCTCGTCCTCGTAGGGTTCCTCTTCCTCTTCGTCCTCGTCACGGCTGGAGCCGCCACGGGTGAGCTCGGCAGTGCGGTCGTGGAGGGTGTCGGCGAGCTCGCCGAGCTTGCGGTTGGCCGCAGCGCTCAGGGCCTGCTTGCCCGCGTCGAGGGCTTCCCCGCGCAGCTGCTCGCCGAGTTCGGCGAACTGCGGCATCTCCTTGAGCCGGGAAAGGCCTTCCTTCATCAGCTGCCCGGGCTCGAGGCCGAAGCGCCGGCCGGCCAGATAGGTCGCCGCGGTGAAAGCCAGGCGGCCCTTCTTGGTCCGGCCGAGCACATAGCCCCCGACCACGGCGGCCGCGAGTGCGATCTTGGTGGTGTCGTCCATGGTCATCCCCTTGTCAGGGCACTTGCGGACTCGATGGCGCCGCCCGCGAACAGCGGACCGCGGTGTGCGCGCCGCCGGTCGACAGCGGGTCCCTGCCGGGGCGGCCTCAGAAAGCTCCTGCCCTCATCGCAAGACTTATGCGCGCATTTAGTGACATTCTAGTTTCTGTGAGGCCGTCTCCCCAGGGGAGTGACTTATGGCCGCAGCAGAAACTCCACGCCCGCGGCGTGCGTCATCGCACGCCGGTGGAGCGGGTGACGAGCAGGACAGGCAACCGCCCCGGCGGGCTGCCTCCCGGCGTCGGTCGGGGGTACCCAATGCCGCGTCGGCGATGCGCTCGGCCGCCGAGCAGCTGGCTCAACTCCTGGGCCGGCACCCCGATTCCGTGTCCTCGCTCAAGCCGACGGAAGACGGCTGGGTGGCGCAGGTGGAGGTGGTGGAGCTGGAGCGCATCCCGGACACCACGAGCGTGATGGCCAGCTACAAAGTTGCTCTCGACGAGGACGGCGAGCTGATCTCTTACGAGCGGACCCGCCGCTACAGCCGAGGAATGATCGACCGGACGACCTGAGTGCAGGCCTCCGAGGAAGGGAGGCGCCATGACCATGGTGCCGCAGGGCGGCAGTGCCGTCTCCAGGGGAGGAGGCAGCACGAGCAGCCTTTACGACGTCCTGGAACTCATTCTCGACCGCGGTCTGGTCATCGATGTCTTCGTCCGCATCTCACTGGTGGGCATCGAGCTCATCAAGATCGACGCGCGGATCGTGGTGGCCAGCGTAGACACCTACCTCCGGTTCGCGGAGGCCTGCAACCGCCTCGACCTGGAAGCGGGCCGCAAGGCGCCCGCCCAGCTGCCCGAAGTCATGGGGAACATGCTCGAAGGCGGCGCTCGCGGCAAGACGAAGGGTGCGTTGAGCGGAGCCGTCGACGCGGTGACCGACTCCCTGACCGGCAGGTCCTCCCGCTCTCAGGAGCCCGAGGAGGACGAGCAGGAGGAAGAGGAAGTGGAGGCCGCCCCCAAGCGGCGGCGCCCGGCCCGGCGCCCGGTACGCCGGGAGAAGGAGTGACCGATGGCGCTCTACGTGTACTCGATCACCGCCCCGACCCATCCTCGCCGCCTTGACGGGATGACCGGCGTGGGCACCCGCGGCGCACCTCTGCGGACGGTTACCGCCGGGCCCCTGTGCGCGGTCGTCAGCGACATCTCCGAAGAGATCAGGCCCAAGCGCCGCGACCTCCTGGTGCACCAGGAGGTGCAGGAACGCCTGATGGCGGACGGCTTGACGCTGCCGCTGCAGTTCGGCTACACCGCCTCTGATGATCGTGAAGTGCGGCAGGCTCTGGAGGCGAACGCGGACAGCTACCTCGCGACTCTGCAGCGCCTTGAGGGATGCGCCGAATACCACGTGAGGGCCTCACAGGAGGACCAGGAACCGCTGCTGCACCAGATCCTCGAAGACGTGCCTGAGGCCCGCGAACTGAACGACCGGATCCGCGGAGGCGACCAAGATCCCCAACTGCCGCTCGCCCTGGGGGAGCTGGTGGCCCAGGAGGTCCAGGCACGGCAGGAGAGCCTCGCGGCCGGCCTCGTCGAGGCGCTGCTGCCCTTCGCGCGCGAACACGTCGCCCACCCACCCTCCCAGAGCGATTTCCTCAACCTCTCGCTCCTCGTCCCCGACGAGCAGAAGGAAGCATTCCGCACCGCGGAGGCGAACCTGGCCCGCCAGATCGGTGGCGGCGTCGACTTGCGCTTCACGGGCCCCCTGCCTCCGTACAGCTTCGTGTAAGACCGGCCCGCCCATGGAAGGCCCTACAACAGGAAGGAGGAAGGATCATGGGACTGCTGACCAACCTGCTGACGCTCCCCGCCGCGCCGATGCGGGCCGTGGTGTGGGTCGCCCAGCGCGTCGTCGACAAGGCGGAAGAGGAGTACTACGACCCCGCCCCCATCTGGCGCGAACTCGCCGATCTGGAGCAGCGGCTGGTCGGGGGAGAGATCGACCAGGAAACGTTCGACGAGCGAGAGGACGAGCTCCTCGAGCGGCTGACAGAGATCGCGCAATACCGGCAACAGATGCCCTGACCGGGAAAGCGAGCAAGCCATCGTGACCGAACCCCTCCCCGGCCGACTCGGCGCCTTCCCCTCCCGCGCCACCCCGGTTCCGTACGGACCGAGCTCCTCGTCCAGCCTCGCTGACATTCTCGAGCGGGTCCTGGACAAGGGCATCGTCATCGCGGGCGACATCCGCATCAACCTGCTCGACATCGAGCTGTTGACCATCAAACTCCGGATCCTGATCGCCTCCGTCGACAAGGCCAAGGAGATGGGCATCGACTGGTGGGAACACGACCCTTCGCTGTCCACGCGGCACACCGGCAGCCCACTGGAGCAGGAGAACCGCCGCCTGCGCGCCGAGCTGGAGGCCCTGCGCCACGAGCGGATCGGCGAGGGCGAACCTCAGGACCGGCCGCCCTACGAAGAACCCGACAGCGGACGTCCCGGCCGGGAAGGCAGGGGGCGCAGACAGTGAACACACCTCTGGAAACCCTCACCTATGTCTACGCCGTCGCCCGGCCGACGGAACCCCTGCGGGAAGCTCTCGCCGGCTTGAGCGGCATCGACCGAGCACCCGTCCGGCTCCTGCTCGACACGTCGTCCGATGCCTCCGACGCCGCCCTTGCCTTTGTCATCAGCGCAGTGTCCGCACGCGACTTCAACGAGATCGCACTCAAAGAGCACTTCGAGGACGTGCACTGGCTCGAGTACGTCGCCCGCGCCCACCACGAGGTGGTGCAAACCGTCGCCGCCCACGCAACGGTCCTGCCCCTGCGGATGGCCACCGTCTACCAGGACGACAGCCGGGCCCGCCAAGCCCTCGTCGAACAGCGTGACACCTTCGCCAGGCGACTGGCCCATCTCGAAGCCCACACCGAGTACGGCGTCAAGATCTATCTCACGCCCTTCGCCCCTCCCACCACGGGCGAGCCGTCCGCCGACGTCGGCGCGGCCGCCCCCACCACGCCGGGCAAGGCGTACCTGCAACGCCGCAGAGCCCAGCACGACACCCGCGAACGGGTCTACCGGCAGGCACAGCAGGCCGCGGCGGCCATCGACGCGATCGCCGCCCGCCATACCTCGCAACGCGTACGCCACGCTCCTCAGAGCGGCGCCCTGACCGGCCCCCGGGAGAACGTCCTCAACGACGCCTATCTCGTCCCCGACCAGGAGACGGAGCGGTTCCGAACCGCCATCGCGCAAGCCGCCCAGGACTTCCCCGACATCAGCATCGAAGTCACCGGCCCCTGGGCTCCGTACTCCTTCGCCATGCCCCCGCCCGACACCCCAGTCGCCACCCGGGCCCCTGACCCGTCCGACGACGTCCAGGGCCAGGACCACGCCCACAAGCGGGCACCATGACGCTCGCGGAGCACGGTGAACCGCTGCCCGGCCGCCAGGTCGCGCTGGTCGATCTCCTCGACCGGCTGCTCAGTGGCGGAGTGGTCATCACCGGCGACATCGTCCTGTCCATCGCAGACATCGACCTCGTCCGCATATCGCTGCGGGCGCTCATCGTCTCCGTCAGCTCTGAGACGGCACTCTCCACGACCCAGGGCGGCGGTATCGATGAGCGATGAACGCCGCCCGCCCGAGCAGCGCCCTGGCCCGGCCGCGAGCCTGAGCGACGTCGGCGACACCATGTCGCGCGCCTTCCGGCTCGTCCAGGCGCCCCCCACCCCTCACGACGACAGACGGCCGCGCCCCGCCCACCGCATCGTTGCCGATCGCGACACGGTCGAAGAGGACCTCCTCAAACTCGTCCTCACCATCGTCGAACTCCTGCGTCAGCTCATCGAACGGCAGGCCTTGCGCCGCGTGGACGCCGGCGACCTCACCGACCAGCAGGAAGAGGAACTCGGCGCCACCCTGCTGGCTCTCCACGACAGCCTCGCCGACCTGTGCGCCCAACACGGCTTCGCCCTCGAAGACCTCAATCTCGACCTCGGCCCACTCGGTCCCCTGCTCCCACCCCGCGACTGACCAGCAGCCTCCTGTGCAGTGCCCGGCGCGACCGGCCGCTCGGTCAGTGGGCCGCCAGCACGTCCAGCTCGGTCTGGAAGAGCACGGCGGGGTCGAACCCCGTGCCGGTGAAATGGCCGCCGAGTTCCAGGGAGAGGACGCCGTGCAGGCGGGCCCAGGAGGAGACCGCCAGCCGCAGGGCTGCGGGAGGCGCAGGATGCCCGGTCGTCCCCTCCCGATGGGGGTCCAGGTGCGTCTCAGGAGCCCGCGGGGCCGGCGGAGGGGCATCGACGGGCAGCTCGGCACACGCATCCTGGAGCATCCCCATGATCTCCGACGCCATTGCGGCGACATCGTCGGGAGCGTGGTATCCGGGGACAGGTGTGCCGTAGACGAGGAAATACCGCTGCGGATCATCAAGGGCCCACGCGCGCAGCGCGAGGGCCAGCGTGGAAAGGTCGGCGCCTCCTTTGGCGGTGGCCGCTCGGAAGGTGCCGACCAGGCTCTGATATGCGTCTCGGACGAGTTCGGTGACCAATTCGTCGCGGCTCGTGAAGTAACGGTAGAGGCCGCCCCCGCTCAGGCCCATGTGCTTCGCGATCGCATTGAGGGAGAGTGCGGACGCCCCCGCAGCGGCAATCTGCTCCCAGGCCATTTCCTTGATCTCCGCGCGTACCTGCTGGCGGTACCGTTCGCGGGGAGTCGTCGTAGCTCCACCCATGACAGCCTCCTCCTCGCGAGATACACCCTATCGCTCGCGAGGGGCTGCGGTAGTTTCCACTTTTCGGCTCGTCTCAGGTGGTCAGCGCCTGTCCGCATGTCCGCCGGTTCGTAGTCGTCCGCTGATTCTCCTGCACCGCCTGATGCTCAGAACCTGAAAGCGTCCTTTCCCTTCTCCTTTACCTGCCGTGCCTTACCGCGGGCTTCCAGAGCGGCACCCTTGGCCTCGGTGGTTTTGTTGCCCAGGGCATGCGCCGCCTTCCTCACAGCCTTCCCGATCACCTGCTCGGCCTTGGCCTTCGTCTTCTCCCGGGCGCTCATCTCCGCCCCCTTTCCTATGGCATAGGGCCTATACCCCGGGTGGGTCGGAACAGGCACGAAGGACAGGGCCGGCCGGGCGTGTATGCGGTGGCCGGCGCGGGGCAGGAGCCAGTCAGGCGGGGCGGGAGTGGAGTGATGGCAGACGACGCCGGCCCGATCGGGGCGACCCTGTACGACGCGACGCAGTACGAGGGCACCGCCGTCACGGTGAAGCCCGACGCGTGGGCCGAAGGCGGGGCACCGGTCGCGTACTCGCTCGCCTCCCTGGGCCTGCGCCAACTCGGTTCCCTGCGGGCCCCCGCCCTGGCCGCCCACCCCGACGACCCGTTCCGGCAGGAACTACGCCGGGTCACCACCATCACCGTGTGGGAGACCAAGCCGGACAGCCTGCGCATCTACGACGGCGAGCGGGGCAGGGACCGGCAGGATTACAGCGCAGACACCGCGGATCTGGGGGTCTGGGCTGCGAAGGCCAAGTACGTCCGCGTCTGGCAGCAGGCGGCGCCGGATCCCGCGGGCGCGGACCTCCTGCGGGCAGACCGTGCAGCGTTCCCGCCGGTGATCGTGGAGTAGGCGCAGGGTGCCTTACACCCGCTAAACGGTGCGGGTGACGGTCACCATGACGCGGACCGTGACCGGGGCGGTTGCGCCGTGCTGCACGAGGCACGCGGTGACGGCGGTGCGCACCTGTTCGCGCACCTGCCGGGCTGTGGCGACCACCCGGCGGTCAGCCTTCAGCACGCAGCGCACTTCCACGTGCCAGCTGCCCTCTGGGGTGATCTGGGTCCGGATGCCGGCCTGCTCGGAGTGGGAGGCGGTGCCCGTTCCCGTGGCCGTTTGGGAGGTGGTGCCCGTGGTCGTTTGGGAAGTGGTGCCCGTTCCCGTGGCGGTCACGGCCTCTTGCACGCGGGCGGCCGCGAGGGCCAGCCGGTCGGCCAGCGAGGGCTGGAGCGCTGCCACTCCGGGTACGCCGAGCGCTGCCCGGGCTGCGGCCCGGTGGATGTCCTTCCGTGTGTCGGTCATCGGTGGCTCAGCTCGGAGCGACGACCCGCGGTGGGTTCCAGAACCGCGTTGATTTTGAGGTCGACGGCTGTGACGGCGAGGCCGAGGAGACGGTCAGCCGCGTGGAGAACGGCTCGGCGTGCCTTCTCGGCCCGTTCCGGCAACGGCTGGTCGAGCGTGGCTGCGATCGTGAGGGTGACGACATGAGAGGCCCGACCGTCCTGGGTTGGGGTCAGACGGCAACTGGCCGCGCGGAGTCCGGGAACGGTGTCGGCGGCTCGGCGCAGCTCCTTCGCGGCGGCGCTCTCGGCGATGCGCAGGTCGTGATCGGGGTCGTCCAGCAGGAGCATGGCGCCCAGCCGTACCTCGGCCCGTACCGCGTTGATGACCCGGTTGGCGAGGCCGTGGCCGTCGGGCTGTCGTTGGCCGCGCAGAGCACGGGTGGCCCGGTCCAGGGCTGTCAGCCCTTCGACAGCCTCTTGGCAGTGGGGGCAGTGTGCGGTGTGCGGGTCTGCCGGGACGGGGTCGCGGGCCTGTTCCCAGGCGTGTCCAAGGGGGCGCCCGCAGGGCAGCAGCTCCGCGCCGGCAAGCATTTCGGCGTCGGTGCTCGGAAGCGCTCGAGGCTGGGCGGCGCCCACGCGCCGGGGCTCGGGGCCGGAGGTGAGGTGCGGGTCGTCTAGCGCCATGGGCGCATCGCCTCCATCAGAGCGCGTCGTGCGCGGAAGAGCCGGCCGCGCACTGTTTGCTCGCTGGTGCCCACCACGTGGGCGATCTCGTCGTAGTGCAGGCCGTGCAGCTCCCGCAGGACCCAGCACACGCGCAGTTCGGGGCGGAGTTCCATCAGGGCTCGCGCCAAAGCAGCTGTGGCCGCGTCCGACTCGGCCGCTCGGGGCGGTGAGCTGTTCGCATCCGCGGCGGCGGGTTCGGGGACGGTGTCCAAGGGCAGCGGGTGGGGTCTGTGGCGCATCGTGTTGAGGCACCGGTTCGCGACGATGCGGTACATCCAGGTGCCGAAAGAGGCGCCGTGGCGGAATTCCGGGAGCTGGCGCCAGGCGCTGAGGAAGGCGTCCTGGACGGCGTCCTCGGCGTCCAGCCGGTTGCCGAGCAGGTGCTGGGCGAGGGCCAGCAGGCGGCTGGTGTGTCGACGGACCAGGACCGCGAAGGCGTCCTCATCCCCTTCGGAGGCCCGCACGGCCAGCACCCTGTCGTCGGCCTCACCGAGTGGCTCGCGGCTCGCTGCGGGGTCGGCGAGCCACCGCGGTTCGGGCCGCAGTGGGAGGTCTGCACCGTGTGGGGGCGGGGGTCTGGTCCGGTTGCGCATCCGCCGCTCGCTTTCTGCCGAAGACGGTCGTCGCGGCCTGCGTACGCACTCTTCGATGGTAGGGGGTGCGCGTCTCACGAGCGGGGTGAGGATTCGCCCCGAGATGTGTCTAAACGTTCAGGGCACCGCACCGGCGCCCGGACGGACAGCCTGGGGAGGTCCTCATGTCGGACATCACCAACCCCACCTCGGGTGGGAATGAGCCACGCCCCGAGGGCAGGGACCGCACTCGCGCCCAAGCGCGTCCTGCGGGCAACACGCTCGAGGGCCACACCGGCGCAGGGACGGCGCCCGAGTCGCGGGGCCGGACCACCATCTCCGACAGTGTGGTCGAGAAGATCGCAGGCATGGCCACCCGCGAGGTGCCGGGCATCCACAGCCTCGGTACCGGCATGGCCCGCACGCTCGGGGCGGTGTCGGACAAGGTCGGGGGCCGGTCCAGCGTCTCGCGCGGCGTGAAGGTCGAGGTGGGGGAACGTCAGGCGGCCATCGATCTCGACGTGGTCGTGGAGTACGGCGTCGCCATCGCGGACGTCGCCGCCGACATCCGCACCAGCGTCATCACGGCGGTGGAACGCATGACCGGCCTGGAGGTCGTCGAGGTGAACGTCACCGTCGACGACGTCCACCTTCCCGACGAGGAGGACGACGAGAGCGGAGAGGGCCGCGTGCAATGACCCCGCAGCCTGCCCCGGCACTCCACCCACCGGGCAGGACGAGAACGATAGGAAAAACAGGTGAGTGAGATGAGCGCAGCAACTACAGGCCTGCTTGCCGGCATGGCTTTGGGCTTCGCCGCATTCTTCGGTGGTTTCTGGGCCTTCCTCCTCGTGGCGGTCCTCGGCCTCGTAGGCCTGGTGGTCGGCCGCATGGTCCAGGGTGACCTGGAGATGTCCGACTTCACGCGTTCCCGGAACCAGCGGTGAGCGCGCAACCCGCCGTTGCTCCGCCCGCGGGAGCGGCATCGTCAGCCCCGGCGCTCCTCCCGGCGGCCGAACGCGGCGCCACGGTGATTCCGGAGAGGGTGGTGTCACGCATTGCGGTCCGCGCCGCGCAGGAGGCCCTGGCCACACATGCGCTCACCGCCTCCGGTCACGTGAAACTGGTCGCTCCGCGCGCCTCGGTCACCGTCAGCAGCGGATCCGCGCGGCTCGACCTGCTTCTCGAGCTGCCCTATCCGGTGGATCTCGCCGACACCTCTCGTCAGGTGCAGAACTACGTCGGCGAGCGCGTGACCCAGTTGACCGGGATGCGCGTCACCGAGGTCACCCTCGCCATTGAGCGCCTGGTCCCCTCCGGCGGTCTGGAACGCCGGCGTGTGCAGTGAGCCCGGACGGTAGTCCCACCCGGAAGGAGAGCCGGTATGAAACGGGACCAAGACGCCTCCGCCGAGACCGAGCACCCCACCGCAACCGACGAGGTCACCTCCCGCACCGTGGTCCAGCTCGCCAAGGAACCCGGCCCACGGCCCCGTGTCGGGCGCCCGTGGTCCGCGCGACGGATACCTGCCGCAGTGACGGCCCTGGTCATCGCGGCCGCGGCCGCGGTCTTCCTCTTCGACATCGCGAGGGTGCGGGCCGGCGCCGACGCGGGCGCGGCCGACTGGCGCATGCGTCTCGCCGACGAGCTGGCCACCCGGCCTCTGAACGACATGTGGATACAGATCGGCGCCGCCGTCATCGCCCTTCTCGGCCTCTGGCTGATCATCCTGGCGGTCACCCCGGGCTTGCGTCACCAGATGCCTCTCAGATCCCCTGACGCCGACGTGCGGGCCGTGCTGGAACGCGACGCTGTGGCTCTGCTCCTGCGGGATGCCGCCATGCGTGTGCCAGGCGTCAGCGGCGCGCGGATCCGCATCGGCCGGCGCCGCATCGGGGCACGCGCGAACGTGCGTTACCGCCCCGCGGCCGACGTCAAGACCGATCTCTTGGCCGCCCTGCAGGGAGAACTCGCCCAGCTCGCCCTCGCCCACCCGCCTGGAATCGCCGTCCGGGTCCGCGCACGGCGCAAGTGACTCGTCCGTGGAGGCTCACGGGCGAGCAAGAGACAGGAAACGGATCCCATGAAGAGGAAATCCGCAACCAACCGAGTCCTGCTGGCCCTGACAGGCATCGTCCTGCTCAGCACAGGAATCCTGATTCTGGCGGGCGGCTTCGACCTGTACCGGCGCTGGCGCGTGGCACCACCCGACGGCTGGCCTTGGACCAGCCCCGGCGGTGTCCTGCTCGACGCCGCCGATCGCACCCGGTGGACGGACGAAGGATGGTGGTGGCCCGCAGTGATCGCCGCTCTCGCCATCGTCGTCCTGCTCGCCCTCTGGTGGCTGCTGGCCCAGACCCGCCGTACCCACCCCGGCCACATTCCCGTCGGCGGACCCCCCGCCATGGAGGGCGTGGAACTGCGCGAACGCGCCCTCAGCGATGCTCTGGCCGCCGATGCCGGGCAACAGCCCGGCGTCCACAAGGCCCGGGCACGGATGGACGGTCGTCCCAGCCACCCGGAAGCCCACCTGGACCTCACCCTCACCCCCGGCAGCGAACCAGGCCCCGTCCTGCAGGCGCTGTGCGACGGTCCGCTGGAACGCGCCAGGCAGTCCACCGGCCGGACCCGGCTCCCCGCGACAGCGCAGCTGCGGATGGCCGCGCACAAGGCGCACCGCGCCGAATAGCCCCTGTCCGGTACCGCCCACCGTGTCGTGCCTGACCCCGACCGGAGTAGAGCACCAGCTCGGCGCCGGGCATCCGGCCGTTCCCCGCGCCATCATCACCGCAGCGGCCCTGCAACCACAGGCACCCGCCTGATGCCCACCACGAAAACGCGGCCGCAAGGCCGGGACGGAGCAGTACACCGATGACCAGCCCGCATGACGCCAGCGAGTCCTCCTCCCCCTCGGGAGAGCCCCAAGACCCGGCCGATCCCACCCAGGACGAACAGGGCCGGTCCGGCGAGCCGGGGGAGTCACCCGGCGACAAGCCCACAGCGAAGGAGAAGACCGCCGCGATCAAGGAACAGACTCTCGCCAAAGCCAAGCAGGCCACCTCCCAGGTCCGGGAGAAGGCCGCCCACGCAAGCGAGCTGGCGAAGAGCAAGGCACCCGAGCCACTCGTGCACACAGCCGCCCAAACCGCTGCGCACGTGCGCGACACCGCAGCCCGCGCAGGACAACTCGCAGCCGACAAAACCCCCGAGGCGGTGCGTGACAAGGCTGCGCACGCGGCTGGATCCAAGTGGACCCCCCTGCTGTCGGCCGGGGTCGCCCTCCTGGTGTTCGTCCTCGTGCGTCGCAGTCGGCAAAACCGCTGCGGGGCATAGCAAAGGGAAGGGTCCCGGACGCCCGTTCGACCGGACCGGGTGGCGTGCACGGCCTGGAGCTCCAGGCGGTCCATCGGACGGACGTCCGGGCGCCCGTGGCGCACAGCCGGTCAGGGGCCGTCGAATCCCATGGCCCGCGCCAGAAGCGTCTCCAGTTCGCGCATACCTTCCCAGTGCGCGGCGATGACCGCGTAGCGCCATGAGTGACCGTCCGCCGGCGCGTCCGCGTAGAGCACCACTCCCTCCGCGCGCGCCGGGTCGAAGGCGAGTCGGTGTTCACGCAGCCGGTCGAGGGCTTCCTCGAAGCCGAAGGGCTCACGGGTTCGCCTCTTCGACAGTGCCCACACCGGACGCGCAAGGCCGGACGCCGCCGCCAGCCGGGTGACCATCGTGTAGGGCGTGGTGGTCGCGGTACGGCGGACGTTGCTCTCACTTGCGTACGCGACGCCGTCCGTGGTGACGAGAGCGTCCACCCCGAAGGGACCGAGGTACCCCTGTCCGGCCAGGTGGCGGCCCAGCCCCCTCCCCCACTCCTCCAGTTCGCCCGCCACATGCGCACACGACGGCGGCAGGGGGGAGACATATCCCGTGAAGGAGCCCTGCTCCGTTCGCATAGCACCGCTGAACAGGACGCGCGTTCCGCAGGCCGTGTTCTCCATCTGGATGCTCACCGACTCGGCCACCGGCAGGCATTCCTCCACCACCCACGTGCCATGTGGTCCGCCGACGGACTCCAGCGCCAGGGCGGTCCCCCGTACGTCCTTCCTCGTGAGGAAACGCAGACCGTGGCCCCCTGCGGAGCGGTCGGGTTTGACCACCACCCGCTCATGCTGCCGAAGCAGCCGGCCTACGACCTCTTCCACCTCCGGGCGGCTGCACACCCGTCCATGGGGCAACCGCATGCCCACCTGCCCGGCGGCTTGTCGAAATCCCGCCTTCGTGTTCAGCAGCATCGTCGTCGGCAGGGCGGCCGCGGCCTCGTCGACCGTGTCGTAGGGGTGCACGGTGATTCCGAGTTCCCGGGCGAACGCGAGGGCGGACGCGTCCATGGCCGTGGGCAACAGGGCCGTGCCCGGGCGGCTCGCGTGAGCGCGCACCTCTTCGAGAAGGCCGGCCCGACGGACCGCCTGTGCAAGGGGGACGGAGCCCGCGGGCGGCACCGCGATGACCGCAGCCTGCTCGATCGGTACACCCGTCAGGCCGCTCACGTACCGCCGGAACTCGCCGCTCAGGGGGCCGGGGCTGACGAGCACGTCCCCCGGCCGCAGCAACCACGCCTTCCGCGGGGCCTGCAGTGCCCACTGCGCCAGCACCTCACCTTCCTCGAGATCGACCGCCAAGTCCGAAAGGAAGTTGGCGAAGACGACGAATGGACCTGCATCCGGCTCGTTCACGGCTGTTCCTCCCTCTGCCCTGTGCGGCCTGCCCCGCCTGCCCCGCCACCCGCCTACCGTGCCGTGCCGCGCCCGGCTCCGCATCCGCATCCGCATCCACTCCGTGCCGCCTTCGCAAGGTCACACAGCCGGCGAGCGTGTTCGTACGGCGCGAAGCCGAGTCGGTCTCGGGCCGGCTCCTCGTCCGATCGGCGTGAGATGCGGGCAGATGCGGGTACGCGCACCATGACCTTGAGCCGTGTCCGACGATGAAAGGTTTTGTCATGCCTCGAGGATCAAGTCCCAAGCGGGAACGCCAGTACGAGCACGTCAAGGAGTCCGGCGAGAAGCGCGGCATGTCCGAAGACCGTGCGAAGGAGATGGCCTCCCGCACGGTGAACAAGGAGCGTGCCCGGTCGGGAGAGAGCAAGACGAGCAGTCGTGGTTCCACGCAGGGCAAGTCCGCCTCTGAACGGGGCGGGCAGAAGTCCGGCGGCGGAGGCGGAGGCGGTGGCTCGTCCGAGCGCACCAAGGACGAGCTCTACGAGGAGGCGAAGAAGCGCGGTATCGAAGGTCGCTCGACCATGACCAAGCAGCAGCTCAGGAACGCCCTCGGTCACTGACCCACGCGCGGTACCGGGCGGCCTGCCGATCAGTTCCGCCCGGCCCGTGCGCGTCCGGCGGCCCGTACCCGCATCCCCTTGGCCCCCGGGGGGAAGCCCCCTCGCCCTGAGCCCCCGGCCACAGAGGTGGCCGCCCCGCCGACCCGGCCCGACGGAGATCCCATGCCTCAGGAACCAGCCCGAGTCCCCGACCCCACGACCCGGCACCCGCGCCCTCCCTTTCCCGACCAGGAGCAGGACCATCCCGGCTCCACCGAGGCGATGGAGCCACGACCGGACCACGGCGAGGACTCCTACCAGGGCCACGACGTGCTCCTCGGCCGGGCGGCCGTCGTCACCGGCGGGGATTCCGGTATCGGCAGGGCCGTCTGCCTGGCGTTCGCCCGGGAGGGCTCGGACGTGGTCTTCACCCACCTGCCGGAGGAGGCGGACGAGGCGGCCGAGACTGCGCGCCTGATCCGGGAAGCGGGGCGCAAGGCCGTACCGGTCGCGTGTGACATCCGTGACGAGGAGCAGTGCGCGGCGCTGATCGACCGGGCCGTGGGCGAACTGGGGCGCGTCGACATCCTCGTCAACAACGCCGCCTACCAGATGTCCCAGCCCGACGGCATCGAAGCGATCACCACGGAGCAGTTCGACCGCGTGATGAAGACCAACCTGTACGGAATGTTCTGGCTCACCCGGAAGGCCCTCGCCCACATGCCGCGCGGCGGGTCGGTCATCAACACCACCTCCGTGCAGGGGTACCAGCCGAGCCCCCACCTGCTCGACTACGCCATGACGAAGTCGGCGATCATCTCCTTCACCCACGGGCTGGCGCAGATGCTCGCCGAGCGCGGGATCCGCGTCAACGGCGTCGCACCCGGGCCGGTGTGGACGCCGCTGATCCCCGCGACCATGCCCGACGCGGCGAAGTTCGGCGAACAGTCGCCTCTGGGCCGGCCGGCTCAGCCGGCGGAGATGGCGCCCGCCTACGTGTTCCTGGCCTCGCCTCAAGCCGGCTACATCACCGGGGAGATCGTCAACGCGACCGGCGGCACTCCCCTGCCCTGACCTCCGTGCCCGGCCTGAGAGGGACCTCGCGGGCGGGCGGCCGGCCGGGCATGGCAGGCGTGAATGCGGGCAGGTGCCGGGCATGGCCACCTCCGAGCCTGCTCCCGATCGCATCGCCGAACCGTGGGGCCGCCGGACCCCTTACGCCCGCGGCGGGCCCTGGCCCGTACGCGTCGACTCGTACCTCACCGCGGACTCCGCCGACGCCGACGCCGACGCTGACTCCGACTCCGACTCCGCCGGCGCCGACGACCACGGCGCCGTCCGTGTCGACCGGTGGGTTCCGACGGCCTCGAACCTGCACTCCAACGGCGACGCGATGGAGCTGGCGGTCCGGGACGGGCGGCTCGTCGGCGTTCGCGGCGTGGCCCGCGACCGGGTGAACCGCGGCCGCCTCGACCCCAAGGATGTGTACGGCTGGCAGGCCATCGCCTCGCCGGACCGCCTGACCCGGCCGCTGGTCCGCGAGGACGGCGTCCGGCGGGAGACGGACTGGGACACCGCGATGACCCGGATCACCGACCGTACCCGCGCACTCCTCGACGGCCCCGGCCCCTCCTCGATCGGCTTCTACACCAGCGGCCAGCTGTTCCTGGAGGAGTACTACGCGCTCGCGCTCATCGCCCGTGGCGGTCTGGGCACCAAGCACCTCGACGGGAACACCCGCCTGTGCACGGCGACGGCCGGCGAGGCCCTCAAGGAGTCGTTCGGCTGCGACGGCCAGCCCGGTTCCTACGGCGACGTCGACCATGCCGACACCATCGCCCTGTTCGGCCACAACATGGCGGAGACCCAGGGCGTGCTGTGGAGCCGGGTCCTGGACCGTCTCGCCGGATCCGAGCCGCCCGTGCTGCTGTGCGTCGACCCCCGTCCGGGACCGGTGTCGGAGGTCGCCACGATCCATCTCCAGTCGAGGCCCGGCACGAACCTCGCCCTCATGAACGGCCTCCTGCACGAGGTGATCGCAGGCGGCTGGACCGACCCCGCGTACATCGAGGCCCATGTCGTCGGTTTCGACCGTCTGGAACGGCAGGTGGCCGGGTTCCCCGCCGAGGCCGCCGCCGAGGCCACCGGGATACCCGCCGAGCAGATCCGCGCCGCGGCCCGGCTGCTCGGCCAGGCCGGCCGGCTGCTGTCGACGGTCCTGCAGGGCTTCTACCAGTCCCACCAGGCCACCGCGGCCGCCGTCCAGGTCAACAACCTGCACCTGATCCGCGGCATGCTCGGGCGGCCCGGCTGCGGCGTCCTGCAGATGAACGGCCAGCCGACCGCCCAGAACACCCGCGAGTGCGGAGCCGACGGCGATCTGCCCGGGTTCCGCAACTGGGCCAACCTCCGCCATGTGGAGGAGCTCGCGAAGATCTGGAACCTGTCCCCCGACCGCATCCCGCACGACGGTCCGCCCACCCACCTCATGCAGATGATCCGCCTCGCCGAGGAAGGCTCCCTGCGCATGCTGTGGATCTCCGGGACCAACCCCGCCGTGTCCCTGCCCGAACTGGAGCGCATCCGCGCCGTACTCGGTCAGGACCGGCTCTTCCTCATCGTCCAGGACCTCTTCCCGACAGAGACGACCGAGTTCGCCGACGTGGTGCTGCCGGCCGCCGGATGGGGTGAGAAGACCGGCACCTTCACCAACGCCGACCGCACCGTGCACCTCTCCCTCAAGGCGATCGACCCGCCGGGCGAGGCCCGGCCCGACCTCGGCGTCTTTCTGGACTTCGCCCGCCGCATGGACCTGCGCGACGCCTCGGACGCACCGCTCCTGCCCTGGCGGGGCCCCGAGGAGGTCTTCGAGGCGTGGAAGGAATGCAGCCGCGGCCGCCCCTGCGACTACAGCGGACTGAGCTACGCCCTGCTGCGCGAACGCGGAGGCGTCCAGTGGCCCTGCACCGCCGAACACCCCGACGGTACCGAGCGCCTCTACACCACGGGCGACTTCCGCAGCCGTCCGGAGGACTGTGAGAGCTACGGCCGCGACCTCCTCACGGGCACCCCGCAGGACGAGGACGCCTACCGCTCCCTGAACCCCGACGGCAAGGCGGTCCTGCGTACCGCCCCGTACGTTTCGCCGCCCGAACAGCCCGACGCCGACTATCCCCTCTGGCTCACGACCGGCCGCACCCTCTACCAGTTCCACACCCGCACGCGCACAGGTCGCGTGCCCGAACTGCGTGCCGCGGCGCCCCAGATGTGGATCGAGATGTCCGCTGCCGATGCGGCAGCCGCCGGCATCGAGGAAGGCGATCTGGCCGAGGTGTCCACCCGGCGAGGTACGGTCCGGGCCGCGGTGCGGATCACCGGCATCCGCGAGGGCGTCCTCTTCCTGCCGTTCCACTACGGCTACTGGGACGCCCCCGACCGGGACGGCCACCACCGGGCGGCCAACGAACTGACGCCCACCACCTGGGATCCGGCCTCCAAGCAGCCGCTTTTCAAGACCGGCGCCGCCCGGATCACCCCGGTCGGCCGCCGCCCCGACCCCGCCCCGGCCCCCACGACCACCGCCTCGGCGCCGGTACGCCATCCGGCCGCGCCGGGCGACGGCGGTACGGGAGGGGGACGGCCATGAGCGTGCCCGCGCCGCGCACTTCCGCGACGGTGCTCCGCCCCTCGGCACCCGCTGCCCGTGGGCTTTCCGGGACTCGCCGTAGGGGCGTTCGTCCACCGCGGGCGCCCCGTAGAGCGGTCGGCGCCCCCGCCACGCAACGAGGACCGACCGGCGCACGCCGGTCGGTCCTCGTTGCGGTGTGGCTCGCGCCGGTCCCGTCGGTCAGACGGTCAGACGGACACCGGGGCGCCGAGCATGGCGGATGCCCTCTGCAGCGGGCTGAGGACGCGCGTGGGCGCGGCGGCCCGGGGGATGCTGCGGCAGGTGAAGCCGAGCTGGGTCATGGCCCGGAGGACTTCGCCGGCACTGAAGTCGCGGCGGTCCTGGCGGGTGACGACCTGGCCGACCTGCTTGACGGGGTAGGTGCGGCGGCCGATGATCACGGACTCGCCGAGCACCTGCTCGGGCTTGATGCCCTTCATCGATTCCAGGACGCCGCTCTTGGTCAGATCGAACGGGAAACGGGCGATGACACAGCGCATGGAGCCTCACAGGGAGAAGAAAGGGGAGGGTGGTGCCGCGGTGAGGCGGTCAGCGTGCAAGGGCGAGGACGCCCAGAGCGCCGCCCTGCTCGTCGACGACGGGCAGAGCGTCAAGCCGGCGGTAGCGCATCGCGTGCTCGGCCTCGGCCCTCGTGGTCGCGGGGGAGGCGAAGGGCCCGCGGTCACCGAGGACGTCGCGCAGCCGGACTCGGTCCGTGTACGCGTCGCTGTCACGGACGGCGGCGAGCTGAGCCGGGGTGACCAGCCCGGTGCACAGGCCGTCCTCGTCGCAGACCAGCAGATGACCTGCGCGGGCACTGGCCATGACGGACAGGGCCACTTCGACCGTCATGTCGTCACAGACCTGCGGACCTGCGGCCTCCATGGCGTCGACCACCACCGGGTGCACGGGGTTGGCACTCACCGAGCGGGACTGCATCTGGACCAGCGTCAAAACGTGCCTCCTGCAGAGAGTGGGTCAGTTTCCCGATCACGTACGTCTCAGGCCGCCGCGTCGAATGCGGACTGCCGCACGTTGCTGCGCCGAGCCGCCGAAACGGGACTACGTCGGCCGCGGGAGGAGCGGTCGTTCGTACGCGTGGGGCTCATTCAGAACCTTCCTTGATACGGCACGCATCAGGAATTCCCACAGCGGAAGTGCAGCGCGAGAATCACGAGAACGGACCGAATGGAATGCAAAATCGAACCCGGCACGGGAAATCAGTGTCGCGGAGGCTCGAAATAGGGTGACGTCAAGCGGACATCGAACACAGGACATCAGGGGGGTGCGGCTCCGCAGCTGTCTGCGGCCCTGTAGGTCCGTGTCCGGCGGGCACGCCGCAGGTGAAACCGCTGCGGGAAAGTGTCCGCAGCTGGGGCCCGCACCCCGAAGGATGCGGGCCCCAGCTACAAGATGCGTGTCAGCGTCAGGCGGGAAGGATGTTCTCGGCCGTCGGACCCTTCTGGCCCTGCACGACGTCGAAGGTGACCGTCTGGCCTTCGACGAGCTCCCGGAAGCCCTGGGCGGCGATGTTCGAGAAGTGGGCGAACACGTCAGCGCCGCCACCGTCCTGCTCGATGAAGCCGAAACCCTTGGCCGCGTTGAACCACTTCACGGTGCCAGATGCCATGTCAGATCTCCTTTGGGGCAGTACACCAGCATCCGCACTGCACGGACACCGTGTCGCCGCGATGATGCCCCGCTCGGAAAATGACCGGAAATATAAAGCGCTCCCACACGATACGGAGATCGACTGGAGCGCTTGAAGTTTTGGGAACCACGACTGCAACTGAGAGCGACAATAGCATGTCGTAGCGGTCTGCGTACGAAAAATAATTCATCCTGGTCGTCGCGCTAAAAAGCCTCGTCGCATGGACCGCTAAATTCTTGCATCGCGGTGACAGATATTGGCAGCCCGGGCGCGACGGTTCCGGGGATTGCCGTCCGCCGCTCGAGACCGGCGACCGGAGCAGCGGCCAGCCGCGCCCGGGTCGCAGGCTTCCGCCATGAGAGGCGGCGCCCCGGCCGGCTCGGCGCCATAGCCGCCGGACCTGATGAGGGGAACCCACGCGTATCCCCGGCCTGAGGCTGTGTACAGTCGGCTCGCCCCGGCGGTTGCCGGACGTGCGGGGCGGTCTTCCCCGACCGGTCAGGTGGAGTCATGACGAGTGCAATCAGCGGGTCGCAACCGCCCGGCGGGACGACCGTCGCCCCGGTGCTGCCGGTGGCCGAGCGCAAAGAGCGGATGCGGCGGCGCCTCGAGCGGCTGATCGGCATCGCCGCCACCGAAGGGAACGCGTTGCTTGCCCTGCGCAACGGCGACGAGATCTTCACGGCGATGCTGGACAGCATCCGCGCCGCAGAACACACCGTCGACATGATGACGTTCGTGTACTGGCGCGGCGAGATAGCCCGGCAGTTCGCCCATGCGCTGGCCGACCGGGCCCGCGCGGGCGTCCGGGTACGGCTGCTGCTCGACGGCTTCGGCAGCCGGCTCATCGAGCAGGACCTGCTCGATCTGATGGCGGACGCCGGGGCCGACGTGGCGTGGTTCCGCAAGCCCCTCTACCTCTCCCCGCTCAAGCAGAACCACCGCTGCCACCGCAAAGTGCTGGTTGTCGACGAACAGACGGCGTTCACCGGCGGCGTCGGCATCGCCGAAGAATGGTGCGGTGACGCCCGCAACGAGAACGAGTGGCGCGACACCCACGTCCAGCTGCGCGGGCCCGCCGTGGACGGCGTTGCCGCCGCTTTCGCACAGAACTGGGCCGAGTGCCACGACACCCTCTTCGACGACCGGGACCGCTTCACCGGCCACACGCCGCAGGGCGAGGCAGTGGTGCAGGTGGTCCGGGGCTCGGCCAGCATCGGCTGGCAGGACATGCAGACCCTGATCCGGGTCACCATCGAGTCCGCCCAGGAACGCTTCCGCTTGTCCACCGCCTACTTCGCCCCGGACGCCTATTTCATCGAGCTGCTGTGCGCGGCGGCACGTCGGGGCGTCGAGGTCGAGATACTCCTGCCCGGCCCGCACACCGACAAGCGGGTCTGTCGGCTGGCCGGTCAGAACTTCTACGCGGAGCTCCAGGCCTGCGGAGTGAAGATCTTCGAGTACCAGCCGACGATGATGCACGCCAAGGTCATCACCGTCGACCGGATCGCGGCGCTCATAGGCTCCACCAATTTCAACCGCCGCTCCCTGGATCACGACGAAGAGGTGATGCTCGCGGTCCTGGACGAGGACTTCACCGCAACCCTGGACCGCCACTTCGACGAGGATGTGCAGGTCAGTGAGCAGATGGAGCCCGCGCGCTGGAGTCGCCGTTCTGCGGCCCAACGGCTGCGAGAGCTTGCCGTCACCCCCATCCGCCGGTTCCTGTGACACCCGCGCGGTGCCGGAAGGCGCCCGCGTTCCGGCGCCGCGCCTACTGAGGCGGTCCGTCCGGGCATCCGCTCGGAACGCGCCCGGCCGTCGGCGGCTCCCGGTCCACGGGGAAGAGGGACAGGGTGCCGGTCACCTCCAGAAGTCGCCGGAGCTGGTGATTGGGGACTGCGAGGCGGATGTCGGTGCCGGCCTCCTGTGCAGCCCGCCGCGCGGTGATGAGTGCGTTCAGTGCCGCGGAGTCGCAGAAGGTGAGGCGGCTGCAGTCGACCGCCACGGGCTTGTCCGGTGAGGCGTGGGCAAGGGCTTCGGCGAGGGCGAACCGCAGGGAGGGTGCCGTCTCGATGTCGATCTCGCCGGTGGGCCTGACCGCGACGGCGTGGTCCAGGACCTCCACGGTGATGTCGTGGCCGCCGGCCGTCCGGGGAGGGTGTTCGACCATGGTGGTTCACTCCTTGCATCTGCGGGCGTGGCCCGCCCCGAAGCCCTCTGGCCGTCGGTGGTCCGGGGTTCTGGCCGTCGGTGGTCCGGGGTTGTGGATCACATGCTGCGCTGGTCGTGGGTGTCCTGGCGGAGCTGATCGGTGTGCCGGGTCAGGGCGTCGATGCGATCGGCGAGATCGGCGTCCTGCGGCCGCAGATGAGGCCGGGTGTCGGCCAGTGGGCCGACGAGGCGGGCGGCGTCGTTGTCGGCGAGGGCCAGGTTCAGGTCGCCGACGGCGCCTTGCGCGCTGTCGGGGAGGCCGGTGAGGGCGGTGACCTGGCCTGCGAGCCGGCGCAGGTCGGCCGCGTTGTCGCGCGCCCAGGCGGTCACGATGCGGTCGGCGGCGCGCGTGTCGCGGGTGGCCTGGACGCGCTGCTCGCCGGTGCTGCCCGCCGTGCCGGGGCGCAGGCGCAGGTAGCGGCGTTCTGCCGCCTGCCGGCTGGCGACCCCGAGCGGCCCGGCCAGGTCGGCCCAGCTCGCGCCCTGCCCTCGGGCGGTTTCGATCAGCCCGCTCTCCCAGCCGGCGAGCTGCTCACGGATCTCGCGGAGCATCAGCAGGGCGGCCAGGGCCGGGTCCGGGCCCGGGTCCGGACCCGGCGCGGGCGTCGCTGGGGCCGTCGGTGATCCCGCGGGGGCTTGCTGCGCGTCCTTCACGGCCTGCTCGATGGTCTGCAGCGCCGCTGCGGCGGCAAGAAAGGACACCTGGGCGGGCGTGGGGGCGGCCTCGTTCATGACACTCTCCGTCGGTCTGTCATCCTCCAGATGACTGCCTGTTTGTCATCGCTTGGATGACATGTTACAACGGAAGCACGTTGAAGCGCATGGGCAGTTCCTGCCTGAACCGACTGGAGGTGTTTCGCGATGTTGATGCGCACTGACCCATTCCGCGAGATGGACCGGATCGTCCAGCAGCTGTCCGGTGCCTCGGGCACGTGGTCCAAGCCGTCCGTGATGCCGATGGACGCCTACCGCCAGGGCGACGTGTACGTGATCGCCTTCGACCTCCCCGGCGTGAGCACCGAGGCGATCGACATCGACGTCGAGCGGACCATGCTGACCGTCAAGGCCGAGCGCCGCCCCACGGACAAGTCCGACGGCGTGCAGATGGAACTCTCCGAGCGGCCCCTCGGCGTCTTCTCCCGCCAGCTCATGCTGGCCGACACCCTCGACACCGAACACATCGAAGCCGACTACGACGCGGGTGTCCTGACCCTGCGCATCCCGATCGCCGAGCGGGCCAAGCCCCGCAAGATCAGCATCGGCGGCGAGTCCGGCCGCAAGCAGATCTCCGGCTGAACAGACCCGCACCAGCGGCGGAGGACGGGGACCCGATCCCCCTCCGGCACCCCGTCCTCCGCACCCCTCGCCCCTTCACCACCCCTCCCCTCCCCCGGAGGTGCCGTGATGTCGATACGCAGGGAGGCGTTCCTGGCCCACGTCCAGGAACGCGGCGAGTACACGACCCTGCCGGAAGCCGAACGGGCGGCCCGCGTCGTCCTGGCCCTGCTGGGCGCGCATCTGGTCGGCACCGTGCGGGCCGAACTCGCGGCCCGGCTCCCTGAGACGTACGCCCTGATCCTCCTCAATCCCCTGCAGGCCGCCGAACCGCTCTCACCCGAACGCTTCGTCCGCGCGACCGCGGCCTGGATCGAGGGCGCCACCGAGAAGACGGCCCTGTGGGACATCGGCGCGGTCCTCAGCACCGTGGCCGCCGCAGCAGGTGACGTCCTCATGCGCGATGTCCTGCTCCAGCTCCCGCCCGGCTACGACCTCCTCTTCGGCCACCCCCAGCCCACCTGACCGCCGTCACCGGCCGGAACCCGAACCCTCGAAGAGAAAGGCAACCGCAGCACCATGTACGACCAGCCTCGACCGAACCCGCACGCCAGGGCCATGACGTTCGACCACATGCTGGAACGCGTGCGCTACGAGGGCGCCTACCCCACCCGCGAACGCGCCGGAGAAGCCGTCCACAACGTCCTCGCCGCCCTCGGCCGACAGGTCACCGGCGACGAACGCGTCGACCTCGCACAGTGCCTGCCCGTCGAGGCCGCCCTCACCCTGACCGCCCAGATCCCCGACGACGAGCAGCTCACCGGCTGGGGCTTCGTCAAGGACCTCGCCGCCCGTACCGGCGCCACACCGGCCACCGCCCGCTGGGACGCCGGCGCCGTCCTCGCCGCCGTCGCCACGCTCGCCGGACCCGAGCTTCTCGCCCGCATCCTCCGCCGGCTCCCGGGAGGCTACGCCCTCCTCTTCGGCCAGGCAGAACTGCGGCAGCCCCAAGCCGCCTGATCCCGCCCCTGCCGGCGGCGCGCACCTGCGGCTCCCCACACCCCGCACGGGGGGGGAGCCGCTTGCGTCTGACTCGGGTGTGAGGGCTGGTCACCGTCTACATCAGGGCGGCGACGACCTCACGTGCCGCACGCTCGCCCTCGGTGGCGCCGCCTTCCATGAAGCCCTGGAAGTCGTAGCTGCAGTGTTCCCCGCCGATGTGGACGTTCCCCTGCGCGGTGCCCTCGTACCCGGCGTACCGGTGCAGGTAGCCGGTGGGCCAGTACGAGTACGCGCCGAGGGTGTAGGGGTGGCGGTGCCAGGCCGACACCTGTGCGCGTCCGTTCCACGCGGCCTTGGTGCCGGGGAAGAACGCGTCGATGCCCGTGAGCATCCGGGTGGCGAGGGTCCGTACGCAGGGGTCGGCCTCGGTGGCGAAGGGGGTCGCGGGCGTCACTGCACCGGCCAGGGTGCCGCCCCCGTACTGGAGGAGGATGCCGCCGTTTCCGGGCTGGACCTTGGTGGTGTCCCAGGTCTGCTGGACGTCGGAGTCGGTGAAGCAGTCGCCGGCCGAGACACCGGGCCAGGGGCCGGTGCCGCGCCAGGGCCGGCTGGTGAACTGCATGGTGAGTTTGGTGCAGTAGCCCATGCGGGCATCGCGCAGCAGGTTCCTCATGAGCGGGTCGAATCCGGCTGCCGCGAGGTCGATGCGCTGGAGTACGGGCAGGGGTACGCACAGGATGGTGTGGTCGGCGGTGACGGTGCGGGTGGTGCCCGAGTCGTCGAAGGTGAGGGTTTGGGATCCGTCGGCATTGGCTCTGACCGCCGTGAGTTCGCGTCCCATCAGCAGGGAGCCTGCGGGCAGGGCCTGCGCCATGGCCTGGGGAAGCCGATCGTTGCCGCCGATGATGTGGTAGCGCTCGTTGGACAGGCCCCAGACGTTGAAGTGGCCGGGGTTGGGCTGGTACCCCATGAGGAGGACCAGGGCGAGGGCGGACTGGTGGGCGGTGTCGGCGCCGTACTCGACGTTGTAGGCGACGTCGATGAACTGGCCGAGGCGTGAGGTGTGCCCGCCGGGGACACGGGTCTCGATCCACTGGAACAGGGACATGTTGTCGAGGGCCGTGCCGGTGGGAGTGGTGGAGTTCCAGGTGACCTCGCCCGCGTCCTGCAGATCGCGGCGCAGCGCCTGGTAGACGGCCTTGAAGTCCTCGTCGGCCTGGGCACGGGGGTAGTAGGCGCCGTCGAACCAGAGGACTTCTTCGGCTCCGTTGGGTCCGCCGCCGAGGAAATCCTCGGTCGGCAGGTTGAAGCGGCGGCACAGTTCGAGGATCTTCTTGTGGCTGGTGTCGATCAGTTCGCCGCCGATCTCGGAGGTCTGGCCGTATGCCCAGTGGTCGCGCTGGGTCCACATGCGGCCGCCGACCCGTGTGGGGTCGGCCTCGTAGACGGTGCAGGCGATGCCCGCGTCCTTGAGGGTGAGGGCGGCGGTCAGGCCTGCGATGCCCGCGCCGACGACGGCGACTCGGGGGTTGCCCGTCGGCGGCTTCCTGTCGTCCGGCGGCGTCTCGGCACGGGCGGGGGCGGTGGTGGCGGCGCCTGCCAGCACGGTGCTGAGGCCGAGGGCCGCGGCCCGCTCCAACAGGGCGCGGCGGCTCAAGCCCCGTACGTCGACAGCGGGGAGGGCAAGTCGGCGGGCGGCGGAGTGTTCGGCGGCGAGTTGCTTGAGTGCGTGCATGACAGAGGTTCGGGCCATGGCGGGTGGCTCCTCGGATGTCAGACGTTCGCGGCGGAGGGGGAAGGGGTCTCGGCGCCGGGGTCGGTGCGTTCGGTGGCGTCCTCCAGGACGATCCGGCCGATGACCTCGTAGCGCTCGGGCGCCCTGAGCTTGAGGTGGACGCCGAGTCCCAGGCCGCCGAGGAAGACGGCGGCGACGATCCAGGGGATGAGGGTGAAGACAAGGGAGTCGGCGGCGAGTCCGGCCGCCGTCTTCATGTTGAGGACCAGCAGGACGACGACGGCGCTCATGGCGATGCCGCCGAGCAGAGGGGCGGTGAAGGTCCTGAACCAGTGCCGGTCCTCGGGGTGGTTCTTGCGGAAGTAGCCGATCACAGCGAAGGAGCAGAGGGTCTGGACGATGAGGATCGCCATCGTGCCGAGGATCGCGAGCAGGGTGTAGAGGTGGATGTACGGGTCCTGGCCGGTGAGCCAGAAGCCGCCGACGAGGGCAACGGCGATGGAGCTCTGGACGAGGGAGGCGGTGTGCGGGGAGCCGTGGCGGGCGTGGGTGCGGCCGAGCGCCGGGTGCAGGAAGCCCTCCCGGCCGATCGCGTAGAGGTAGCGGGCGGCGCACTGGTGGAAGGCCATGCCGCAGGCGAAGGAGCCGGTCAGGAGCAGCCACTGGAAGGAGTCGACGGCCCAGGAGCCGAGGAACTCTCGGGTGGGTGCGAAGAAGAGGTCCAGGGGGCCGGCGGAGGCGGACAGCTCGACCGACTTGGACAGGCCGTTGCCCGCGATGGTCATCCAGGAGACGAAGATGTAGAAGAGGCCGACGCCGATGACCGATATCAGGGTGGCCTTCGGGATCACCCGCTTGGGGTCCCGGGACTCCTCGCCGTACATGGCGGTCGATTCGAAGCCGACCCAGGACCAGAAGGCGAAGAAGAGGCCGAGCCCGGCGGAGGTGCCGGTGAAGGCGTTCTTGGGGTGGACCGGCTCCAGCGGGATGCCGTCCGGGCCGCCGCCCGCGAGCAGCACGGCGGTGGCGACGGCGAAGAGGACGGCTATCTCCCCGACCAGCATCACGCCGAGTGCCTTGGCGGTGAGGTTGATGTCGAAGTGTGCGAGGACGGCGGTGGCGCAGAGCATCACGGCCGCGTACAGGATCCAGGGGAGGTCGAGTCCGAACTGGTCGTGCACGGTCGTCTTGGCGAAGTACGAGAAGACGCCGACGATCGAGGCCTCGAAAACGATGTAGGCGAGGACGGCGAGCATGCCGGAGGCCATGCCGGCGATCCGGCCCAGGCCATGGGATATGTATCCGTAGAAGGCGCCGGCCGCGGTGATCCGCTTGGCCATGGCCACGTATCCGACGGCGAAGACCGTCAGGACGAGGGTGGCGAAGAGATAGCCGGCCGGGGCCCCGACACCGTTGCCGAAACCGACGGCGATCGGCAGGTTTCCGGTCATCGCGGTGATCGGCGCGGCGGTGGCGACCGCCATGAACACCACCCCGACGAGACCGACCGAGTTGGCCTTGAGCCGATGGACTTCACCGCTGGGACTGTGGGACATGGCCGTCCCTAAGAATGTAAGGCGGTCCGGGAGGACCGGGTGTGGCTGATGGCTGTGTGCCGTTGATGGCTCGAGAGGACTGGCCGCCCGGTCCTCCGG
>NZ_JBSGZI010000021.1:86682-97491 GCF_053610945.1 Streptomyces sp. NPDC054849 | reverse complement strand
CCCGGAGGACCGGGCGGCCAGTCCTCTCGAGCCATCAACGGCACACAGCCATCAGCCACACCCGGTCCTCCCGGACCGCCTTACATTCTTAGGGACACAGTCATACCGGGCCCGGAGGCCAGCGGCCCCATTGCAGGACCGCGAAAAAGATAACGGGGGGGGGAGCCGGCGCTGCGCGCACGACAGCCACCCGCCGTCCCCGCGTCCCCCTCCGTCGGAGGCGAGGGCGGCGATGGGAGCGCGACAGTCACCCGCCGTCCCGGCGTACCCCTCCGCCGGAGGCAACCGCACCGCACCTGCGCCGCGACGCCGCCCGGGTCCCGGACCCCGTCCGACCCAGGCATGATGTGTCCATGGCAGAACTCGTACGCGGGCTGGTGGGGGCGATCCTGCGCAACGGCCTTCTCCTGGCGGTGGAGGTCGGTGCGATCTGGCTTCTACGCGGTCCGGAGTGGTCCTGGATCCCGGTCCTGCTGGCCGTCTTCGTCGTCGGCGCCGCCGTACCGCACGGCACCGACGCGGAGTTCGTGGCCCGCACCGCCGTCGCACTCTTCGCGGTCGGGATCGTGGTGCTCGCCGGGATCACCTGGGAGCGGCACACCCTCCGCGATCGCGGCCGGGAGGAACAGGCCGTGGTCGCGGAACGCACCATGGTGCAGGACGGCTCCGGCCACACCCCGTCGCTGCGGCTGCGCACGGCCGCCGGCCGAGCACTGCCCGGTCCGGTGGCGATGGACCTGCCGGTCGGCGCCCGCCTGACGGTGACGGTGGACCCGGACGGTCCGGCGTGGTCCGTGGGCGGACGCCCGGCCCGCCCGCTCTGGCAGGCGGCCGGCACCACGGCCCTGCTGGTGCTCCAGACCGCCACCCTGGGACGGCTCTGCCTGCGCCGCCCCCGGGCCTGAGGGGCTTCGTCGAAGACCCGTCCGCCGGCCGACCCGCCCTTCGGGCGGCCGAGGCTTCTTCGACGGCACGCCCTAGTGCTTGATGATGTAGGAGCAGCCCTTCGTGGTCTTGACTCCGTCGCTCTCCGCGACCGTCTTGCCGTCGACCTTGATGACGCAAGGAGCCTGCTGGAGCTTGCCGTCGGCGCCTGTGATCGTGCCGGGGACGACGTTCACCAGGTATCCCACCTTCTGCTCCGCGGCGGTGAGTTCTGCGGTGCCCGACTTCGACCACGGCAGGGTCTGCTGCTCGAAGCCGCTGCCGATGCCGCTGAACATGATCGCCGTCTTGCCGGTGCCGCCGACCTGCAGAGTCACCTCGTGCGTCGCGCCGCCGGGCTTGGCCGTCGGCTCGGACGACGCGGGGCTGTGCGAGGCCGACGTCGTGCTCTTGTCGAAGGCCGGCTTCGGGATGTCGCTGCCGCAGCCGGTGAGGAGCACCGCCGCCGCCGTGCCCAGCATCATCCCGGTCATCGTCCTTCGCATGTTCCCGTACCTCGTTCTTGTTCGTCGTGCGTCGTTCGTCGTTCGTTCGAACACAGGGATGTCATCACATCCCTTGCCGGTTCCGCACGTTGGCTTCGAAGCGTGTGATCGAAAACAATGGACGCATGACGACACGCGCCCGTTCCTTCGACGCCGCCGCCGCTTCGTACCGCGCGCACCGGCCCGGCTACCCCCCGGCGCTGTTCGAAGCAGTCGAGGAGCTCGCCGGACGGCCGCTCGCCGGGGCCCGGGTGGCCGACGTGGGGGCGGGCACCGGGATCGCCACCACGCTGCTGCACGACCGCGGGGCCGACGTCGTCGCCGTGGAGCCCGGGGACGGCATGGCCGAGGAGTTCCGCCGGGCGAACCCCGGGATCCCGGTCGTGCGCGGGGACGGGGACCGGCTTCCGCTGGCGAGCGGCGCGTTCGACCTCCTCACCTACGCCCAGGCATGGCACTGGACCGACCCGGACCGCTCCGTTCCCGAGGCCCGCCGCGTGCTGCGGCCCGGCGGCGCCCTCGCCATCTGGTGGAACGACACGGACGCCACCGTCCCGTGGATCGCCGAGCAGGAGGAGCGGCTGCGGGCCTTCTTCGGGGCCCAGGGGGAGAGCCTGCGCACCCTGCCCCGGGGGCTCGGCGCGTTCACCACCCGCTCCCTGCGGTGGTCCCGGCGGATCACGCTGGACGCCCATCTCGCCAACCTCGCCAGCCACTCCGCCTTCCTGGTGCTGGGCGAGGCCGGCACCCGCGCGTACTTCGCCGAGGAGCGGGAGCTGCTGGCCCCGCTCTTCCCCGACGGCACGGTGGAGGAGCAGTACGTCGTGACCCTCGGCGTCGCGCTGGTGTGACGCGGGCCCGGCCGCCGCTCCCGACGGCGCGCCGTGGGCGCAATGGCAGCACTCGGCAGGGCGTCGCGGCTCCTCAGCGGCGCTCGGCAACGGCCCTTCGACGACGTTCTGCAACGGCGCCCTTCAACGACGCTGCTCGACGACGCCTGTCGACGACACTCTTCAACGACCGCCCTCGCCGCTGAAGGGACGGAGGACCTCCGCCCGGCAGGCCGACGGCGTTCCCCACGCGTCCCGCAGCGGGCGGGCCTTGCGCAGCCACAGGGACAGGTCGAGCTCCTCCGTGTAGCCGACGGCGCCGTGGAGCTGGAGCGCCGTCATCGCCGCCCGGTAGGACGACTCGCCCGCCGACAGTTTGGCCGCGGCCACCTCACCCGGGGCCGGCGACAGTCCCGCCGCCCACACCAGCGGGCGGGCGAACTCCAGGGCGACGAGGGTGTCCGCCAGCCGGTGTTTGACCGCCTGGAAGGACCCGATCGGCGCCCCGAACTGGGTGCGCTGCTTCACGTACTCCACCGTCCTGGCCAGCAGCGCCTCGCCGACGCCCAGACACTGGGCCGCCGTCAGCAGCCGGGCCCAGCGCCCGGCCACCGCCGCCGCCCGCGCCACCTCCGGGCCCGACGCCAGCAGTTCGCCCCCGACCGCGGACGGGATCGACAGCCGCCGCGTCGGGTCCGTCGAGGCCCGGCCCGGACCGGTCCCGGCCGCCAGCCGCAGCTCGCCCGCCTCCGACACCGTGAAGCAGTACGTCGCCGCGTCCGCGTCCAGGGCGTACGGACCGCAGCCCGGCAGCGTCAGCGTGGCCGAGGTGCCGCCCGCGATCAGTCCCGGGAGGAAGCGTTTCGCCGGCCCCTCGTCCGCCAGCTCCGACAGCAGCACCGACACGGCCGCCGTCTCCACCACCGGGCCCGGCACCCCGGACCGGCCCAGCTCCACGAAGCCGAGGGCCGTCTCCAGCGGAAGCAGGCCCGCACCCCCGTGGGCCTCCGGCGCGGCCAGCGCGAACAGGCCCGTCCCCGCGAGCCGGGACAAGAGCGCCCGCCCGGGCCTGTGCTCACCGTCCGCCCAGGACCGTGCGGTCGCCGGAACGTCCGCCGCGCCCAGCAGGGAGCGCAGCGTACGGGCGAAGTCCGACTGCTCCTCGGTCGGCAGGAAGCGCATCAGCGGCGGCCCTTCGGGAGACCGAGCAGCCGCTCGGCGATGATGTCGCGCTGGATCTCGTTCGTCCCCGCGTAGATCGGTCCTGCCAGGGAGAAGACCCACGGCTCGGCCCACTCGCCGTCCGCGAGCTCCGCGTCCGCGCCGAGCAGGTCCAGCGCCGTCTCGTGCAGGGCGATGTCGTACTCCGACCAGAACACCTTGTTCAGGCTGGACTCGGCGCCGATCCTCCCGCCCTCCGCGAACCTGGACGCGGCGGCCCAGGTGAACAGCTCGTACGCCCGCGCCCCGACCACCGCGTCCGCCACCCTGTCGCGCAGCGCGGTGTCGCACGGGTCCCCCTGCGAGCGCCACAGCGCGACCAGCCGGCCGGCCGCGGCCAGGAAACGGCCGGGGGAGCGCAGGGTCAGCCCCCGCTCGTTGCCGGTCGTCGACATCGCGATCCGCCAGCCCTGGCCGGGCTCCCCGATGACGTCCTCGTCCGGTACGAAGACCTGGTCCAGGAAGAGCTCCGCGAAGGCCGGCTTGCCGTCGAGGCGGCCGATCGGCCGTACCGTCACCCCAGGCGCCCGCAGGTCGAACATCAGGTACGTGAGCCCCTGGTGCGGTTTCGGGGTGTCCGGGTCGGTGCGGAAGATGCCGAAGGCGCGGTCCGCGAAAGCCGCCCGCGAGGACCAGGTCTTCTGCCCGGACAGCAGCCAGCCGCCCTCCGCGCGGACCGCCCGCGACGACAGCGAGGCGAGGTCGGAGCCCGACTCCGGCTCCGACCAGGCCTGCGCCCAGATCACCTCGCCGCTCGCCATCGACGGCAGCACGCGCGCCCGCTGCTCGGCCGTCGCGTGGTCGAAGAGGGTCGGCGCGAGGAGGTTGATGCCGTTCTGCGAGACCCGGCCGGGTGCGCCGGCCGCCCAGTACTCCTCCTCGAAGACCAGCCACTTCACGAGGTCCGCGCCCCGGCCCCCGTACTCCTCGGGCCAGGACACCACCGCCCAGCGGTCCGCGTGCAGCAGCGCCTCCCACTCCCGGTGCGCGGCGAACCCCTCCGGCGTCTCCAGGGAGGGGAGCGGGGATGCGGGGACCCGGGCGGCCAGCCAGTCGCGCGCCTCGGCCCGGAAGGCCTCCACCTCCGCCGTCTGGGTCAGGTTCATCGTGAGGTCCCTCAGGTCCATCAGGTGTTCGCCTCCTTACAGGGCAGCGGTGTCCGTGCCGCCGGGAGCATGACGAGCGAAGCTTCCCTAACAAGTGTTTGGTAGGTTAACCTACGCGTATGAGCAGCGTCGAGGACTTCCACACCGGGCTTCGGACCGAGCGGACCCCCGGCCTTCCCGAGGAGGTACGGGCGTGAACGCGTCTCCCCCCGACTACGTCGCCGGTCACGGACTGCTGAAGGACCGCACCGCCGTCGTCACCGCGGCCGCCGGCGCCGGCATCGGCGGAGCCACCGCCCGCCGCTTCCTCGAAGAGGGCGCCCGCATCGTCATCGGCGACGCCCACGCCCGCCGCCTCAAGGAGACCGAGGACGCACTCGCCACCGAGTTCGGGGCGGACCGCGTCACCTCACTGCCCTGCGACGTCACCGACGAAAACCAGATCCGGGCCCTCTTCGCGCTCGCCGAGCAGACCCACGGCCGCCTCGACGTCGTCGTCAACAACGCCGGGCTCGGCGGCACCGCCGCCCTCGTCGACATGACCGACGCCCAGTGGTCCCACGTCCTCGACGTCACCCTGAACGGCACCTTCCGCTGCACGCGCGCCGCGCTGCGCTCCTTCAGGGCGGCCGGCGCCGGCGGGGTCGTCGTCAACAACGCCTCCGTCATCGGCTGGCGCGCCCAGACCGGCCAGGCCCATTACGCCGCCGCCAAGGCCGGCGTGATGGCGCTCACCCGCTGCGCTGCCCTGGAGGCCGCGGAGTTCGGCGTACGGGTCAACGCGGTCGCCCCGAGCCTGGCCATGCACCCGCACCTGGTGAAGGTCACCAGTGAGGAGCTGCTCGCCGAACTCACCGCCCGCGAGGCCTTCGGCCGGTACGCCGAGCCCTGGGAGGTCGCCAACGTCATCGTCTTCCTGGCCAGCGGCTACTCGTCGTACATGACGGGCGAGACCGTCTCGGTCAGCAGCCAGCACCCGTAGCACCAGAATGGGCGCGTGCCAACGAACAAGAAGAAGCCACAGGTGACCGCGTCGCCCGAGCGCCGCAGGGAGCTCCTCGACACCGCCGCCGAGGTCTTCGCCGCGCAGGGCTACAACGCCACCACCGTCCGCAAGATCGCCGACGCCGCCGGCATGCTCGCCGGCAGCCTCTACTACCACTTCGATTCCAAGGAATCGATGCTCGACGAGATCCTCTCCGCCTTCCTGACCGAGCTGTGGGAGGGGTACGACACCGTCCTCGCCGCCGGTCTCGGCCCCCGGGAGACCATCGAGGCCCTCGTCACCGAGTCCTTCCGGGAGATCGACCGGCACCGCGCCGCCGTCGCGATCTACCAGAAGGAGTCCCGCACCCTCTCCGCGCAGCCCCGTTTCCACTACCTGTCCGACTCGCAGCAGAAGTTCGAGAAGGCCTGGCTGGGAACGCTGGAGCGGGGAGTCGCCGCCCAGGTCTTCCGCGCCGACCTCGACATCCGCCTCACCTACCGCTTCGTGCGCGACACGGTGTGGGTGGCGGCGTCCTGGTACCGGCCGGGAGGACAGCACAGCCCCGAGGAGATCGCCCGCCAATACCTGTCGATGGTGCTGGACGGGATCGCCGTACGCGCCTGACGATCAGAGGAGTCCCGATGCCCGAGGCCTACATAGTCGAAGCGGTGCGCACCCCGGTGGGGCGCAGGAAGGGCGGCCTGTCCGCCGTCCACCCGGCCGATCTGGGGGCGCACGTCCTGAAGGCGCTGGTCGAGCGGTCCGGAGTGGACCCGGCCGCCGTGGAGGACGTGGTGTTCGGCTGCCTCGACACGGTCGGGCCGCAGGCCGGGGACATCGCGCGGACGGCGTGGCTCGCTGCGGGCCTGCCGGAGGAGGTGCCGGGGGTCACCGTCGACCGCCAGTGCGGTTCCTCGCAGCAGGCGGTGCACTTCGCGGCCCAAGGCGTCCTGTCAGGGACCCAGGACCTGGTGGTCGCGGGCGGCACCCAGAACATGTCGATGATCCCGATCGCCTTCGCCTCGCGGCAGGCGGCGGAACCGCTGGGCTTCACCGAGGGCCCGTACGCGGGCTCGGCCGGCTGGCGGGCCCGTTACGGCGACGCCCCGGTCAACCAGTTCCACGGCGCCCAGCTGATCGCGGAGAAGTGGGGCATCACCAGACGGGACATGGAGGCATTCGCGCTGCGCTCCCACCGGCGGGCGCTGCGCGCCATCGACGAGGGCCGCTTCGACCGCGAGACGGTGGCGTACGGGCACGTGACGGTGGACGAGGGCCCGCGCCGGGACACCTCGCTGGAGAAGATGGCGACACTGAAGCCGGTGGTCGAGGGCGGCACCATCACGGCGGCCGTCTCCTCCCAGGTCTCGGACGGCGCGGCGGCGATGCTCATCGCCTCCGAGCGGGCGGTACGGGAACACGGTCTGCGCCCGCGCGCCCGCATCCACCACCTCTCCGTCCGGGGCGAGGACCCGATCCGCATGCTGTCCGCGCCGATCCCGGCGACGGCGTACGCGCTGAAGAAGACCGGCATGTCACTGGCCGACATCGACCTGGTGGAGATCAACGAGGCCTTCGCCCCGGTGGTGCTGGCCTGGCTCAAGGAGACCGGGGCCGACCCCGAGCGGGTCAACGTCAACGGCGGTGCGATCGCCCTGGGCCATCCGCTGGGCGCGACGGGGGTGAAGCTGATGACCACCCTCCTGCACGAGCTGGAACGCACCGGCGGCCGCTTCGGCCTCCAGACGATGTGCGAGGGCGGCGGCCAGGCCAACGTGACGATCATCGAGCGGCTGTAGGCGCGGGCTCCAGCCGCCCCGGCGTCGCCGACCGTTCGGCCATGCGGGTGATTTCCTTCGGGGAGGGCGGGGAGGGCGGAGGCGTGGCGGAGGGGTGGGCGGAGGTGACGGACACCGCCGCGGAAGCGGGGCGGGGCCGCCTCCGGCCAAGGCGGGCCGGGCTTCCCGGCCCCCCGGCGGGCCTCGCCGCAGGGGTGGACGGTCGCGGTCCGGGGGCGCGGAGGGCGCAGGTCACACCCCTGCGGCCACACTCCCGCCGTGAGGTGTGCTAGCTTAGAGCTCGTTGCAGTTGTGGTACCCATGAACTTTATGTGCGCCTGACGGGAATGATCCTCAGGCGCTTTTATTGTTTTGCCGGAATCTCCGGATGGGGCCCTTTGCCGCCTATTCAGGAGATTTAAAATGGCACTTGGCACCGTGAAGTGGTTCAACTCGGAAAAGGGCTTCGGCTTCATCGAGCAGGACGGTGGCGGCCCGGACGTCTTCGCCCACTACTCGAACATCGCCACCCAGGGCTTCCGTGAGCTCCAGGAGGGCCAGCGCGTGTCCTTCGACGTGACCCAGGGCCAGAAGGGCCCCCAGGCGGAGAACATCCTCCCCGCCAACTAAGTATTCCAGCTCGCCGGGGTCCGCACCGTGAGGTGCGGGCCCCGGCTTGTCTGCTGTCTCGACCTTTGTTTTACCTGCCGGTTTCAGGAGGGCATTTCCGCATGACCAGCTCCAGCTCCGCACGACCCAGCCGCCGCCCCACCCGGGGCCGAGGTGCGGCCCAGGGACGTCCGAAGGCTGGCGCGGGACGGCAGAAGTCCGCCCCCGTGGCCAGGCCCCAAGAATTCACCATGCCCGAACCGATCGCCCCGGCCCTTCCGCCGGTGCCCGCGTTCGAGGACATGGACATGCCCGAGGCGCTGCTGAAGACCCTCGCCGCCCAGGGCGTCACCGAGCCGTTCCCCATCCAGGCCGCGACGCTGCCGAACTCCCTCGCCGGCCGTGACCTGCTCGGCCGCGGCCGTACCGGCTCCGGCAAGACGCTGGCCTTCGGCCTGGCGCTGCTGGCCCGTACCGCCGGCCGCCGTGCGCAGCCGAAGGCGCCGCTCGCGCTGGTCCTCGTACCGACCCGTGAGCTCGCGCAGCAGGTCACCGACGCGCTGTCTCCCTACGCCACGGCCGTCAACCTGCGCATCGCGACCGTCGTCGGCGGCATGTCGATCAACCGGCAGTCGGGCGCCCTGCGCCGCGGCTCCGAGGTGCTCGTCGCCACCCCCGGCCGTCTGAAGGACCTCATCGACCGCGGTGACGCGGACCTCTCGCAGGTCTCGATCACCGTCCTCGACGAGGCGGACCAGATGACCGACATGGGCTTCATGCCGCAGGTCACGGCGCTGCTCAAGCAGGTCGAGCCCGACGGCCAGCGCATGCTGTTCTCGGCGACGCTCGACAAGAACATCGACAAGCTCGTCAAGATGTTCCTGACCGACCCGGTCGGCCACTCCGTCGACCCGTCGGCCGGTGCGGTCACCACCATGGAGCACCACGTCCTGTACGTCATGGACGAGACCGACAAGAAGGCCGTGGCGACGCGTATAGCCGCTCGCGACGGCCGGGTGATCATGTTCGTGGACACCAAGCGCGGCGTGGACCGCATGGTCAAGAAGCTCCTGGCGGACGGCGTCCGCGCCTCCGGCCTGCACGGCGGCCGTTCCCAGCCGCAGCGCAACCGCACCCTGGACTGGTTCAAGACGGGCGAGGTCACCGCGCTGGTGGCGACGAACGTCGCGGCGCGCGGCATCCACATCGACGACCTCGACCTCGTCGTCAACGTGGACCCGCCCAGCGACCACAAGGACTACCTGCACCGCGGCGGCCGTACCGCCCGGGCCGGTGAGTCCGGCAGCGTGGTCACCCTGGTGCTGCCCGACCAGAAGCGGGACATGACCCGCCTGATGTCGGACGCCGGGATCAACCCGCGCACCGCGCAGATCAAGTCCTCCGACGAGGAACTGTCCCGGCTGACCGGCGCCAAGGAGCCCTCGGGCATCCCGGTGGTGCTGGACGTCCCGCAGCCGACCGCGCCGAAGCCCCGCAACGGGGCGGGGTCGGGATCCGGTTCGGGCTCCGGCTCGCGCCGCCGCTCGGGCGCAGGCGCGCGTACCGGTTCCGCCACGGGCGGCGCCCCGGCGACCGGCGGCGGCCGTGGCCGCCGTTCCGGTGGCGGCGCCACCACGCAGGCCCAGGCGGCTTCCGGGGCGGGCCAGCCCCGCCGCGGCGGCCAGGGCGGCGGCGGGGCCACCGGCTCCGGCGAGCGCGGCCGGCGTACCGGTGGCGGCGCCACCGGTGGTGCGGCCGCGGCTTCCGCGCGCAGCAGGGTCGGCTCCGCGGGGCAGGGCCGCCGCCGCGCGGTCTGACCCTCCGGGGCGACGCAGGACGTACCACCACGACGCAGGACGTACGACGACGCCGGGCAGTGCTTCGCGCACTGCCCGGCGTCGTGCTGTCCGCTCGCGGCGTCAGCGGACCATCTTGTCCTGCAGCTTCGCCAGCGTCCGCAGGTCCAGGCCGAGGCCCTGCGTCAGGTAGCCGAAGAAGCCGCCGTAGTCGGCCTCCATCTGCGCGGTCGCCGCGTCCAGGTAGTCCTGGCGGACCTCTTGGAGCGGGATCAGCAGGTCGGGGTTCTGCATCCGCCCCGACTGCTTGAGGCCCGCCCGCACCCGGGCGTCGTAGGCGGCGCGGAAGGTGTTCGACGCCAGGTAGTCGCGCTCGGCGGTGTCCTCGGGGACGGCCAGGGCGCGCAGCAGCACGTAGCTCATCCAGCCGGTGCGGTCCTTGCCGGACGTGCAGTGGTACAGGACCGGGCCCTGCCGGCCGTCCGCGATCTCCCGCAGGGTCGCCGCGAACTGCGCCCGGTTCTCGGGGCTGCTCACGAAGGTGCGGTAGATCTCGCGCATGTAGGCCTCGGCGCGGCCGCCGCCGAGCATCTGCTCCTGTGTGACGGGGTCGCCACTGCCGATCGCGCCGACGAGGGTCCCGTACAGGCCGAGGTCGCTGACCGGGCGCGAGGTGGGGGAGAGTCCGGTGGGCAGCCGGTCGGCACCGTCGTACTGGAGCTCCATCGGGATGCGGAAATCCACGACCTTCGTGAGGCCGAGACCGGAGACGGTGGTGACGTCCGCGTCGGTCAGTTTGCTCAGTGCGTCGGAGCGGTAGACGAGCCCCTGGCGGACCTTGCCGCCGGTCCAAGTGCGGTAGCCGCCGACGTCACGGACGTTGACGGCGCCCTGGAGGGCGATCTGGCGAATCGTTTCAGCTTGCTGCTGGTGGTGCCGGGCACTGACCCCGGCGCCGGGTGCCGCCCCCCCCGACGCGGCGGCGGGGCGGGTGCCCAAGGCGAGTGCGGCGGCCGCCCCCGCCGGGGCCCCGCGGGTTAGGGCACCGCGC